>JADZBF010000206.1 GCA_020852215.1 Lysobacter sp.
TCCTGCGGATGGAGAAGTGGATCTTCGATTCGCCCGATCAGGCCGGCGAAGCGTTCCGTCAGTTCATCAAGCAGTACTACCAGGGCAACGGGTTCGTGAACGGCGGCATCGTCATCGGCGGACGCGAAGTCGATTTGGGCTTCGTCGATATGCCGGTGTTGAACATCTACGCCGAGCAGGACCATTTGGTGCCGCCCTCGGCCTCGCGGCCGATGAAAGACCTGGTCGGCACCGACGATTACTCCGAAGTCTCCTTCCGCGGCGGCCACATCGGCATTTACGTTTCCGGTCGCGCGCAGAAGGAAGTGCCGTCGGCGATCCACGATTGGCTGGCGAAGCGCGCGAAATGATGCGCAGGGCGTCGCGCGGCGTGCGGTTCGCCGTTTTCGCGACGGCGCTCGGTTTCGCGGTGTCGTCGACGCAGGCCGCGCCCACGGCGCAGGCCGAGCGCGAAATCCACGCGCTGATCGCGGGTCTCGGCGTCTCCGGCTGCCGATTCGAGCGCAACGGCGATTGGCACGATGCGGCCGCCGCGGAAGCGCATCTGCAAAAGAAATACGACTATTTGCGCAAACGCGATATGGCCGACACCGCGGAGCTGTTCATCGAACGCGCGGCCAGCCGAAGCAGCCTCAGCGGCAAAGCCTACCGCGTGCGTTGCGGTCGCGACGCGCCGGTCGAGTCCGCGACGTGGTTCAAGCGCAAACTCGCGGAAATTCGTGCTGGTAGCGGACGCTGAACGAGCGCACCGCCTTAGCGAAATAAATGCCCGAATCGCGTCCTCGACGCCCAGCGTCATGGCGTACACTTCGGCTCCCGTCCCTCGCACGCCCGGGAGACTGCCCATGAATTCGAACTCACCCATGTCCCCGCCCGAACCGCGCCCGTTCGCGCGTTCCATCACCGACCGCGTGCTGGCTGGCGTGATCGGCGGTCTCGCGCAGCGCCTGGGCTGGAACGCCACCCTGCTGCGCATCGTGTTCGTGTTGGTGTCGGCGATGTCGGCGGCATTCCCGGGGATTTTGGTGTATCTGATTCTGTGGCTGTTGATGCCGGAAGAGCGCAAGGCCTGAACGCGTGAACCGCATGACGCGCATCTTGTTTTTCGCGCTCGGCGCCGTTTGGGCGTCGCCGTATTCGTTGGCGGGTCTGTTGGTCGGCTTGATCGCCACGCCGTTCGGCGCGCGTCCGCGTTTCGCGCGCGACGACTTCGCGCTGATCTTCCATCGCTTTCCATGGGGGCCGGGCGGGGCGATGACGCTCGGCAACGTCATCCTCAACACCAATACGCATCTCGACAGCTTGTGCACCACCTACGCGCATCGCGCCGGGTGGTGCGTCGAACCCAAAACCCGCATCGGCGACCACGAACGCGCGCACGTGCTGCAGTACATGGCACTGGGCCTGCTGTTTCTGCCGCTGTACTTCGCGCATGGCGGCGTCAGCGCCCGCAATCGTTTCGAGCGCGCGGCGGATCGTTATGCGTTGACCGGGAAAGATTGGTGGCCTTGGCTCGAAGCGAATGCGAAACCGGCCGGCGCGAAGTCGGCGAAGACCACGAAGCCTGACAAATCCGCGAAGACCACCACTACACGGCACTAGCCGAACAAAACTATCGCCGCTGTTTCGATGCCGTGCGCCGGATGTACGCGGAGAGCCTGTTTAAAATCGTCGCGAGCAATGGGGCTTACGCGCCGCCCGCAGCGCAGAAAGCGCAGTGTACGTGGAGGTACATGAGCATTTCGAGCAGCGGACGGCGCGAAAGCACCGAGCGCAGCAGATTTTAAACACGCTCCGAGACGCACGACCGAAAGCATCAATAATCCGGCCGCAACCGCACCGTTTCCATTTCCTTGCGGATGCTGCGCCAGAAAATCGTCGGCGCGAACCAGGTGTAGACGCAGAACGCCAGCCAGGCGAGGGTGAGGTATAGCGATTCGGCCTTCAGGCCGTTCTGGAACAGCGCGATGCTGCCGATGCGATACAGCAGATACGCGCCGATCAGCAACGCGATGGTGCGGCGTTGGCTGCCGGCGTTGACGAAACTCTGAAACCGCCACCATACGCCGAGCAGCCAGCTTTTCCGCGCTTTCACCGCGGCGAACAAGGTCATCGCGCCGCTGTCGCCGGGTTCCTGCTGCAGCGCCCACAGCGCATGCGCGCGCGCTTCTTCGGTGCGACCGGCGGCGAGATCGCAATGGCCGAGCAAGGTCAGCGCGTCCACATGCTCCGGGTCGATTTCGAGCGCGGCGATGGCATGGCCGCGGGCGTCGTCGCGTTCGCCGCGATCGAACGCGAGCCAGCCCGATTGCGCCCGGATATCGGGACTTTCGGGGTCGAGCGTACGCGCCTGTTCGATTTCGGTCTGCGCGCGCTCGGGCTTGCCCCACAGGCGGTACAACGACGCGGCCAAACGATGCGCTTCCGCGCTTTCGGGGGCCAGTTCTTTCGCGGCGTCGAAATGACGCTCGGCCTCGACGAACTTGCGCGAAGACAGCGAGACCGCGCCCATCGCCAGATGCGCGAACGGGCTGTCCGATTCGAGCGCAAGGGCGTAGCCGGCTTCCAGTTCGGCGGCGTAGAGCCGCTTTTTGCCGACGAGGCAAAACGCCAACATCGCATGCGCATCGCCGCTGTCCGGGTCTTCGCTCAGCGCGCGCGTCAGCAGGTCGATGGCGCGGTCCAGATGCCCGCCGTTCACCATGCGCTGCGCTTGGCGCAGCCATTGCTCGGTGCGCAGGTCGTCGCTCATACCAGCACCGCCTGCAGCACTTCGGACAATTTCAGTTCGCTCAAGACACGACGCGCTACGATCGCGACGATCAGAAACGCCGGTAAACCATTCCGCAGCACGCCGCCGTAATGCTGCACCAGTTCGGCGCAGCGCGATTGCGAGAGAAACAGCGCGTAGCCGATGCCCAGTTGCAGCAGTTCGATCGACAGACGCGCGTAGGGCATCGCGTCGGGCGAGAGCAGGGCCTGTTGTTCGCCCCAAATCAAGCCCAGGCTCAACGCCGCGCTGCCGACCAGACTGACGACGACGAGCATCCACTCTTTGATCGCGGTCGGACTGCCGAGCGCGCGCGCGTTGATCGCGAACCACAGCAGACCGAGGCCGTTGCCCGCCAACATCAGCGTAAGCAGCGGCCACATAGGATCGACGGCGGCATGCGCCAGGCCGCTGGGGCGAGGTTCGTCGGGCAGGCGATAGCGGAGGTGTGCGGACATCGTGCGTCTTGCGGTGCGTGATGCGTGGTCGTGGTGCGGAACGTGGTCGAGCGAATCGTCGCCGAGCGGATCGTCTCCGCGCGAATCAGCGATGCGTATCGAGGAACTTCAACACATCGTCATACTGCCCGCCCTGATTGGCGTAACGCGCGTGATTGCGCGCGCTGGTCAGCCATTCCAGCGTGGTCGGTTTGATCTGCTGCAGGGCGCGCTGCAACTGCGGCATGCCGATGGCATGCTCCTGGCCGGAGGCGATGGATTCCTCGATCGCTTCGTCGGCCGCGGTATCGACCAGATTGCGCAGATCGGCGCCGGAGAAGCCAGAAGTACGCTTGACGATGTCGCGGGTATCGATGCCGCCAGCCAGCGGCCGACCGTCGAGCAACAGATCGAGAATGACCTGACGCGCGCCAGCGTCCGGCGGCGGCACGAACAGCACGCGGTCGAAACGACCCGGGCGACGGAAGGCGGGATCGACCGCCCAGGGCACGTTGGTGGCGCCTAGCACCAGCACTTGATGGTTGTTCTGCGCGAATCCGTCGAGTTCGGTGAGGAATTGGCTGACGACTTTCGCCGATGTGGCCTCGCGGCTGTGTTGGCGCTTGCCGCCGATGGCCTCGATCTCGTCGAAGAAGATTACCGCCGGTGCGGTGCGTCGCGCCTGCTCGAAAATCTCGTGCAACTTGCGTTCGGATTCGCCGATGTACATGTCCAGCACATCGGTGATCGACACGTTGTAGAACTTCGCGCCGCATTCGCCTGCGGTCGCGCGCGCAAGCAGCGTCTTGCCGCAACCCGGCGGGCCGTACATCAGAATGCCGCCGCCGGATTGGCGTTTGAACCGCTGAAACAGCGACGGTTTGAGGAAGGGCGTGACGATGCGGCGGCGAATTTCGCGCTTCACCTCGTCCAAGCCGCCGACATCCTCGAAGGTCATGCGCGTCGTCGAGGCTTCGATGTAGCGCGCCACGTCGTAGGCGGCGGTGTCGTCGTTGGCGATGCTGGGCTGCGCGCTGGGGTGCGAGCGATTACGCGCATCGGCGAAGGACACGACCTTGCCGCTCAACAGCGCTGCGAACGCGGGGTCTTCCAGGGCCGGATTCGCCGCGATGGCGGCGCGATACGCGTCCATCGCTTCCGCGCGACGGCCTTGCTCGAGCCACTGCCGCGCATTCGCCATTGCCGCTTCGGGCGAGTCCGGCGCCAACATCCGCACGGCCTCGTGATGGCCGGCGTCGGCGAGCAACTTGATCGCCCGCGCGCGTTTGTTGTCGTCCGCGTGCGCGTCGTCGCCCAACAAGCCCGGGCCGCACAGATCGATCGCGGCGAGCAGGCTTTGCGCATCGCCCGCAGCCAAGCACTGATCGAGCGCCAGCGCGCGCAGCGGCGCGTTGTCGGGCGTGGCGCGAAGCGCGGCCAGCAGGCCGAGCAAGGTGTCGTTGGTCATCGAAGAACCCGAAGCGTTGGTATCAACGCCAGATCGACACGTGCTCCGCCGTCGGGCGCAGCATCGCGTTGCCGGTCTTGCACTCGAAGGTCGCCGCGAAAGCGGGCAGGTTCATCAGCGGGCCATTCGTGCGCCATTGACCGGGCGCATGCGCCGAGAACGCGGCGTGGCTCGCCGCCGAGCCGGCGGCGAACTGCTGCGGCCACAGTTTCGCCCAGCCGCGGAAGAACGCCTGCTTGTCGGCGGGCTTCAACTGCGGGTCGGCGCTTTGCAGCGCGGCCCAAGCCAGCTCGACACCGGACAGATCCGCGATGTTCTGTTCGCGCGTGCGCGCGCCGTCCACTTTCGTTGCTGCCTGCCCCGGATACGCGAATCCACCGTACTGCGCGGCGAGCGGCGCGATACGCGCGTCCCAGGCGGACGCGGTGGCGGGCGACCACCAATCGCGCACGGTTTCGGAGGCATCGACCATCCGACCTTTGCCGGCGATGGCGTGGCTCAATTGCTGGCCGATCATCGCGCCGAAACCGCCGTACAGCGAGGCGTCGGATTGACTGGCGTCGAACACCGGCGCTTGCAGCGCGGCGGCCGTCGCGAACAGGCGGTTGTGCGCGAGGTCGTAGCTGACCACCGGGAACTGCGGCAACACGACCCAGCGGCGATCGGCATTGCTGCGACCGATTTTGCGCATTTCCTCGCGATGCTGCCAAGTCGATGCGATCAGGATATTGCTGCCGAAACTGCCGCGGCCCATCGGCTGCAGATTGAAGTCCAGGTCGACGCGCGGCTTGCCGATCGAAAAGCGCATCTTTTCCAGCTTGCTCTTGGCTTCCGATTTCGCGGCAGCGTCCATCCATGTGTTGGCCTCGACCGCCGCCACCGCCGCATCGCGCACGCGGCGGGCGATGGCTTCGGCGCGTTCGCGATTCTTCGACGGCGCGTATTTCTCGACGTACTCGTGCGCCAGCATCGAACCGGCGGAGGCGTTGATCGCATCGAGCACTTGCTGCCAACGTTCCGGTTGCGCGTCTTGGCCGCGGAACAAACGTCCGCGGAATTCGTGATCGGCCTCGCGCCAGGATTTGCCTAAGTACGGCGCCATCGCATTGCCGACATGGAAGCGCAGATACGCCTTCCACTGCTCGGGCTTGAGCGTGCCGGCCAATTTATCCAGCGTGGCGAACAGCGCCGGGTCCGCCATCGACACCTGCGCGGCGTTCACGCCCTGCGCTTTGAGGAAGGCGTCGAGCTGCAGGTTGCGATATTTCTTGGCGAAATCCTTGGTCGCGGTCGGCGCGTACTGCGCGTTGGCGTTGTCGGTGGCCAGCACTTTCGCGGCGCGCGCGATGCGGCTTTCCAGATCGATCACAAGTTGCGCTTCGCTCGCGGCTTTCGCCTGCGGCGTGCCGGTCAATACCAGGATTTTCTGCACGTAGCCGTTGTATTGGCCCATCAGCGTGCGCGCGTCGTCGTCGGTGCGGGTGTAGAACCCCGGCGCCGGCAAGCCGAGGCCGCCCTGCGTGAAATAGCCGAAGTAGTTGTCGAGATTCTTGAGATCGAGATCGGCGTCGAAATCGAACGCGACCGGAATGCCGACCTGATGCAGCGCCGCGAGGGCCGGCGCGATGTCCTTGTTCTTTTTGATCGCGTCGATGCGCGAGAGCAGCGGCGCGATCGGCGCGGCGCCGTCGCGCTCGACCGCCGCTTCGTCCAGGCCGCTGGCCCAGAAATCGCCCAGCGCTTTTTGGGTCGCGCCCTGCGGCGAGGCCGCGGCGGCATTGAGCAGATCGCGTTGCTGACGACGGGCGCGCTCGGCCAACTCGCCCAATGCGCTGACGCTGCCGTTCGCGGGCGCCGGATTCGCCTTCAACCAATCCGCGTTGACGAACGTGTAGAAGTCGCTGCAGGCGGTGATCGCGGGCGGTTTCGGCGGCGCGGCGGGCTTCTTTTTCTTGGCGGCATCGGCGGCCAGCGGCATGGCGATCGCGAGGATCACGCAGCAGGCGAGAGCGGTCGGGCGCAGGGTCGGCATCGCGGTGGCGGCTCCTTGAGGGAACCGGCAGTGTAGCAAGGCCGGTCGTGGATGCTGTGATGACCGTTGGAGGGCGGGAACGGCATCGGATGCGCGCCTCCGAGGCGCTTTCGCCGAATTGCTCGACGCATGGGCTCACTCGACGCCAAGGCTCACATGCTGTCGGCGTGGATGCGCACATCGGACAGGTCGGCGTCGAAACCGCGTTCGAACTGTGGCCGGAGCTTCGCGTCGAGTCCGCGCCCACCGGGCGGAAGACCGATCCCTGCGTCCGATAGGCTCGCGAGTGAAGCGGGCGTTGCGTCTCCGATCATCGATTGTTCGCTCAGCAAACGCTGCATCTGGAGATTGCCCAGCGTGGGCATCGGTTCCGCGGCTTCGGTGCTCGCGCTTTTCGTTCGTGCGGCGGACGCGTCGCGCGCCGAAACCGCCCGGCCGGGTCGTGTGGCCCTGCCGTCTTTTCGCATCGTCGCTGGTTTCGTCGAATCGCCGGTCAGGCGTCCATCGGCAGGAACTGGCTGTTCGCGTGCGGTTTCCCGCCGATATACACGTCGTGCGCGCTGGAATACAGCGCCATGCCTTTCGTCGGCAGGGCATCGAGCGCTTGCGATGCTCGTTCGACCGTGCCCGGAAAGAATGCGTCGGCATATCGCCGATACAACTCGTCCGCATCCGCGAGCGCGTACAGGTCGATGGTGTTCCATAGCCGGACCATCGCGATGTAGTCGTCGCCCTCGAATGCATCGCCGCGCAGAATCCTATCGAGATAGGTTGCCGCCATCGCGCGCATGCGCGCACGCTCGATCGGGATGCCGATGCGGGGCGGGGCGTTCGCGATCTTGCTGGTCGGGCGTGTCATGTCGCAGCCTTAGAGCCTGTTGATGATCTGTCCATGCCTCGCGCCGATCCTGTCGGAGCGCGGAGCATGGAAGAGAGAGGGAGTGGATGTCGATCCACGACCGAACGATGACGCCGCACCGCGCCCCGACAGGACCGGCCCTCCGGGTTGTGCCGCAGCGGCCTGCTGGACGCCGTGCGCCGCTTGACTTGACCACCCGTCAAGCGCTGCGCGACGCCCGACACCCAGCAGGCCGCTGCGACACAACGAGAGGTATGGAGAGATCATCAACAGGCTCTCAGGTGTACCGGTATTTCGGATAGTCGTGTTTCACGATGTTGGCGAACTCGGGGCTGACCGCGCCCATGACGCTGATACCGGACTTCACACCCGCGATCTTGCTGTCCGGCCAGTAATTGCCCACGGTGGGGTCGGTTCCCATGTTCAGCCATCCCCATTTGAAGACTTTGAGGACTTTGTCTTTCTTGCCGCCGTTGTAGTTCACGGCGACGATCGCGGTTTCGAAGTGCGCTTCTTCATGCAAGGCCACGGCGCCGGGTCGATCGAAGACGTTGATCGTGCCGGTGTCGCCGCTGAAGCTGACCTGCGTGGCCACTTCCGACGCTGTGAGGTAGTAGGGTTTCGACGCATGCGCGGGCGGATTGCCGCCGAGCGTGACGTACGGCGAGTTTTTCCCGCCGTCGACGACCGCATCCCAGGTTTTTCCTTTCCATTCCCAGGAATAGCTTCCGACCTGGACGCCGTCGCTTCTGCGCGTTCCCATGAACGTCTGCACCGCCTGCAGCGAGTCGGCGGGCGTTCCCGACACCGAGAACGTCACGTTCAGGGTCAGGCCCGATAACCCGCCGGACGTCGCTTTGGTCTTGAACGTGTTCTCGGAGGCGCCGCCGGCAGGGTCGCCGATGCCGGAGTACAGCATCCGCTGCATCGCGCGATTGCCCAGCCGTTGCTGGGGAAGCGGTGCGTTCGCGGTTTCGCGGCCGTGCGAACGATGGGCGCTCAACGAAGGGCCGGCGGGTGTTCGTCCGGCATCGCGCGAACTCGGGCGGCGAAGGTGGCTGCGCATGGGGCTTCCCTCCTGGTGAGGTCGATGTGCCGCGGCTCCGTGATCGATGGCCGTCATCGTGCGTGCGATCCTTGGCGCGTGTCGTTCGCGAGAATGCGCCGAACAGAGCGCGCTTGCGCTTGTATGTTACGAGCAACGCGATTTCGCGATGTCGGCGGACGCGCCTTTCGTCGGATCGATTGCGCGCCATATCGATTCGCGCGGTTCGTTGGGACAGCGCACCGATCCCCAGCGATGCGCGGCGCGAGCGGCGACCTGCGCGCGGGTCGGAGAATTCCTACGCGAAGTAGGGTCGTTCGCCGATGCAACGCCCGCTGCGTATCGCCGAGGATGGCCGTCCTCCGGATGGCCCTATCGCCCATGCTCACTCCCGCCTTCGCCATCGTGCTGCTGGTCGGCATGCTCGTCTGCCTGCGGCTGCCCGCGCTGCCGCCTTGGTGGGTGTGGGCGTGCGCGGGGTTCGCGGGTGCGGCGTTGTGTCGCGCGAAAGGCGCTTGGCGTTGGTGGGGCGTCGGTTTGTTGGGCTTCGCCTGGGCGGCGATGCAGGCGTCTGGGTCGATGTCGGAACGGCTGCCGGCCTCGATGGAGCGAGGCCAATTCGCGCTGCGCGGCACGATCGTCGATTTGCCTTCGCACGAAGCCCGGCGGACGCGCTTCGATCTGATCGTCGACGACGATGTTTCGCAACCGCAGGCCTTGCGCGGCAAGCGACTGCGCCTCGCGTGGTACGACGATTACGAACTGCCACCTTTATCGATGGGTTCGGGAGAGATCGATATCGCGAAACGCCCGCGTCTGCGTCTGCAAACCGGCGCGCGCTGGGCGTTCGCGGCGAAACTGCGCGCGCCGCGCGGACTGCGCAACCCCGGTGGTGTGGACAGCGAACGTTACGCGGCGATCGATCGTATCGCCGCGACCGGCTATGTGCGCGATCCGATGCGTGCGCGGCGCCTCGCCGGGCCGGTCGGTCTGGATGCGTGGCGAGCGCGAATGGCGGCGCGGATCGCGACGGCGGTGCCCAGCGAGGGCGGACGTTTCGTGCGCGCGTTGGCGCTGGGCGATACGCGCGGTCTGCGCGACGAGGACTGGGCGACGCTGCGCACCGCCGGATTGACGCATTTGATCGCGATTTCGGGGTTCCACGTCGGCTTGGTCGCGGGATTCTTCGCGCTGCTGGCGCGCGTTGGCTGGTGGTGCTGGCCGACGCTGGGGCGCCGCTGCGCGCGTCCGCAGGCGATGGCGATCGCGGCGATGCTCGGCGCCGCGCTGTACGCCGCCGCGACCGGCTTTTCGGTGCCCACGTTGCGCACCGCGGCGATGATCGCGGTGGTGGCGTTCGCGCGGCTGTCGCGGCGCGGTTGGCGTGCGGTGGACGCGCTCGCGGTGGCGGCCGTGGGCTTGGCGATCCTCGATCCCTTGTCGCTGCTCTCGGCCGGGTTTTGGCTGAGTTTCGCCGGCGTCGCCTGGTTGTTGTGGTGCATGCCGGCGCCCGCGCAACGGCCGCTGCGCGAGTTCCTGACGGCGCAGCGCGTGGCGACCTTGGGCTTGTTGCCGCTGTCGGCCGCGTTTTTCGGGCAAGTCTCGTCGATCGGCCCGGTGGCGAATCTGTTGGCGATTCCCTGGTGGAGCCTCGTCGTGGTGCCGCTGTCGCTGATCGGCGTCGCCTGCGACGCGGTGATGCCGGGCGCGGGCGCATGGGCGTGGCGCGCGGCGGCGTTCGCGTTCGAGCCGAGCTGGGCGCTGTTGTCGCGCTTCGCCGCCGAACCCGCGGCGCTGTGGTGGTTGCCGGAGGCCGCGTGGTTCGCCTTGCCGCTGTCGCTGTGCGCGGCGTTCTGGAGTTTGATGCCGGCCGGCGTGCCGGGACGCTGGCTCGCATGGCTGCTCTGGCTGCCGTTGCTGTGGCCGGATCGCGGACGGCCCGAACACGGCGAGGCTGAGATCGTCATGATCGATGTCGGCCAGGGCTTGTCGGTGCTGGTGCGCACGGCCCAACACAATTTGCTGTACGACATGGGGCCAGCGGTGGAGGAGGGCTTCGACGCCGGCGAACGGGCGGTGACGCCGACGCTGCGCGCGCTCGGCGTCGGCGCGCTGGATGCGGCGGTGCTCAGCCATGGCGATAACGACCATGCCGGCGGGTTCGAGGCGGTCGAAGCGACCTTTCCCATCGAACATCGCTACGCGCCGGCCGACAGCGGCCTCGACGCGCGCGTGCGGCGGCTGCGCTTGTGCGAGGCGGGTACGACTTGGGAGTGGGATGGCGTGCGTTTTCGGTTTTTGCATCCCACCCCGCATTTTCCGTATCTGCGCAACGAATCGAGCTGCGTGCTGCGGATCGAAACCGCGCACGGCGCGGCGCTGCTGGCCGGCGATATCGGCGAGGTGATCGAGCGCGATCTGCTGCGGCGTTCGCGCGCGGATCTGCGGGTGGACGTGCTGTCCGTGGCGCATCACGGCAGCGGCGGTTCGTCCGATCCCGGTTTCGTGGCGGCGACCGGCGCCCGCTGGGCCTTGGTGTCGGCCGGCGACGGCACGCGCTTCGGGCATCCGCGCGCGGAGATCGTCGAACGCTGGCGCCGGCATGGGGCGGCGGTGCCGGTCACCGCTCGGACCGGGGCGCTGCGCGTGCGTTTGCGCGCGGGCGGGACGACACTGATCGGCGAACGCGCCCGCAAACGGCATTGGTGGGATGCCGCCGCGCGGCGGGAGTGAATCGAGTGCGCCGCCGATGCGGTTGCGCTTACGGCTGCGGGTGCGGCTGCGGAAGCAGAACCAGAACCAGAACCAGAACCAGAACCAGAACCAGGGCGACATTCGCGGGTGCGATCTGCTCGCGCGAACCGGGCCGCGGGACATCCGCGGCAAGCCGGTTATCCTATCGGCTTCCGAAACGCGGCCGTGGGCCGGAGGACGAGACGTGCTGGAACTGGTCAAGGCGGGCGGCTGGCCGATGATTCCGCTGCTGCTGCTCACCATCGTGGCGCTGGCGATCATTCTCGAACGCTTCTGGAGTCTGCGCCGCAAGACCGTCCTGCCGCCGGGCCTGGGCGGCGAAGTGCGGGCCTGGGCGGCGCGCGGGAATCTCGACCCCGTGCATATCGAGTCCCTGCGCCGTACCTCGCCGTTGGGCTCGTTGCTCGCGGCGGCGCTGGATGTGCGTCAACAGCCTCGCGATCAAGTGCGCGAGCGCATCGAAGACGTGGGCCGTCATCTCGTGCATCGCATGGAGCGTTTCCTGAACACGCTCGGCACCATCGCCTCCGCCGGGCCGTTGCTCGGGCTGTTCGGCACCGTGGTCGGCATGATCGATATCTTTCTGGTCGTCGACCAACAAGGTCTGGGCGACGTGAACGAATTGGCCGGCGGTATCGGCAAGGCGCTGGTCTGCACCGCGACCGGCATGGTCGTGGCGGTGCCGGCGCTGGTGTTCCATCGCTATTTCCGCGGCCTCATCGCCGGTTATATCGTCGATATGGAGCACGAGGCGATTCAATTGCTGGACACGCTCGACGGCGGTCAAGACGGCCTGCGTCCGGCGCCCGCGCACGTCGCGGCCGGTGCCCGCGGTATCGCACCGCCGGTGGACGTGCGGTGATTCGCCGTCATGCCTACCTTCCGCGAACTGTTCGCGCTGTTGATCTGCGGTTTGTTGATCGTGCCGCTGACGTTTCACATCGTGCGCGCTTTGCGCACGGGCAAGCTGCGTCACAGCGACACGACCTCGAAGCTGGTGCGTGCGAAGCAACCGTTGCGTTTCTGGCTGTTGTTGGCGGTGTTCGCGGCGATGGATGCGTGGTTATGCGGTGTCGTCGTCCTCATCGTTCGGCGCGCCTGGTCGGCATGACCGCCGACCGGAATTGTTGAGTACCCGCACGATGCGCATCCGCGATTTCCGCGCCGACGACGAACCCGAGATCAATCTGGTGCCATTGATCGATGTGGTGCTGTGCCTGATCCTGTTTTTCGTCGTGACCACCACGTTCGACGCGCGCTCGGTGCTCAAGCTGCAACTGCCGCAGGCCAAGGGCGAACCCAACGAAGGTCCGGCCAATGCGCTCAGCGTGTTGGTGAACGCCGACGGCCGCTATTTCGTGCAGGATCGCGAATCCCTGCGCACCGACGTGGAGTCGCTGAAGCGCACGATCGTCGAAGTCACCGGCGAAGGCCGCGATCACGAAAGCCGTAAACGCCCCGTGCTGCTGCGCGCCGATGCGCGCACGCCGCATCAGTCGGTGGTGACGGCCTTGGATGCGTTGGGACAGCTTGGTTTCCGTCATATCAGCATCGCCACGGCGGCCGAACCGGGCGCAGCGGCCTCACCCGCAAAATCAGCCGACGGAGCGCGACGGTGAGCAAGTCCGACCGCGCCCCGGCGTGGCCGATCTATCGCCGTCTGGTCGGCTTCGCCGAGCCGTATCGGTCGCTGCTGCTGTTGGCGCTCGCCGGCATGCTGATCGAAGCCGCCGCCGGGTCGGCGTTCATGAAGCTGATGGAGCCGGTGGTCAACGAGACCTTCATCAGCCGCAACACCGAGCTCAGCCTGATTTTGCCGATGACCATCGTCGGTTTGTTCGTGGTGCGCGGCATCGCCGGCTATATCACCGACGTGTGCATGGGCCGCTCGGCGCGCAGCATCGCGCGCGATCTGCGCGTACGTGTGCTCGGCAAATATCTGCGTCTGCCCGGGCTGCGTTTCGACAGCGAGCCGGTGCCGGGAATGCTGATGCGCCTGGGTTCGGACAGCGATCAGGTGGCGAACGCCGCGGTCGACGCCGCCAAGGTGATGCTGCAGCAGTCGTTCCAGATCATCGGCGCGCTGGCGGTGATGCTGTGGACCAGTTGGCAAGTG
This sequence comes from Lysobacter sp., assembly GCA_020852215.1. Taxonomy (GTDB): domain Bacteria; phylum Pseudomonadota; class Gammaproteobacteria; order Xanthomonadales; family Xanthomonadaceae; genus Lysobacter_I. Next base: position 13,482 of record JADZBF010000206.1, read on the forward strand.
ACCATCGCGATTCTGGTGATGGCGCCGCCGCTGGCGTTCTTGATGGATCGGGTGGCGAAGCGCTATCGCCGTTTCAGCCATCGCGTGCAGGAAAGCGGCGCGCGGCTGATGCAGGCCGCCGATCAGGCATTGAACAACCAACAAGAAGTGAAAATATACGGCGCGCAGTCGACGGAGATGGAGCGTTACGGCGCGCTGGCCGACGAAAACTTGCGCTTGGCGATGAAAGTCGAATCCACGCGCAGCATTTCCTCGGCGGTGGTGCAGTTGATGGGCGCGATTGGTCTGGCGCTGCTGCTGTTTTTCGCCGGACGCGAGGCGATGGCCGAGCGCCTGAGCGCCGGCGGTTTCGTCACGCTGATGATGTCGATGATGGCGATGATCCCGGCGCTGAAGCAATTGACCAACGTGCAGAACATGCTGCAAAAGGGCATCGCTTCGGCGGAGCGCCTGTTCGCCGTGCTCGACGCCGAAGAAGAGCGCGACGATGGCGCGGCGACGCTGGAACGCGCACGCGGCGATCTCGAATTCCGCGGTGTCGATGCGCGTTATCCGGACCAGACGGCATTGGCGCTCGGCGGCATTTCTTTCGTCGCGAAACCGGGCACCGTGACCGCGATCGTCGGCCGCTCGGGCAGCGGCAAATCCACGCTCATCAAGCTGATCCCGCGCTTCTACGAGCCGGAAGCCGGCGAGATACTGCTCGATGGCCGTCCGCTGGCGGATTACCGCCTCGCCGACCTGCGTCGGCAGATCGCATTGGTCGGGCAGCAGGTGATGCTGTTCGACGGCAGCGTCGCCGCGAACGTGGCCTACGGCGAACTCGCATCGGCCGATCGCGACGGCATTCGCGATGCGCTCGACGCCGCCAACGCCAGCGAATTCGTCGATAAATGGGCGGACGGCGCCGATACCGGTATCGGCACCAAGGGCGGCCGGTTGTCCGGCGGTCAGCGGCAGCGGCTCGTCATCGCCCGCGCGATTCTCAAGGACGCGCCGATTTTGATCCTCGACGAAGCCACCGCCGCGCTCGATAACGAATCCGAGCGTTTGGTGCAGGACGCCTTGAATCGCTTGATGCCCGATCGCACCACGCTGGTGATCGCGCATCGACTTTCCACCATCGAGCATGCCGATCAGGTGCTGGTGCTCGATCAAGGACGATTGGCGGAGCGGGGCACGCATGCCGAATTGCTCGCGCGCGACGGTCTGTACGCGCATTTGCATCGCATGCAGTTCCGCGAGCCCAGCGAGACCGGGCCGGCGTGAGGGCGCGATGAGCGGCGCGAGTCGCACGCCTCGCTATTGGTTCGACGGCACATCGCCGCCGTTGCTCGCGCGCGCCGTTGCGCCCGTGTACGCCGCGGCGGTCGCGCTGCGCGCATCGCTCTATCGTCGCGGTTGGCTGCGCCGCGGTCATCCCGGCGCGCCGGTGGTGGTGGTGGGCAATCTCATCGCCGGCGGCAGCGGCAAAACGCCGTTGACCATCGCGATCGTGCAGCGTTTGCGCGCCGAGGGCTGGACCCCGGGCGTCGCCAGTCGCGGTTACGGCCGGCGCGACGCCGCGACGCCGCGCTGGGTCGATCGCGATACCGCGCCCGCCGACGGTGGCGATGAGCCGGTGCTGATCGCGCATCGCACCGGCGCGCGCGTGCGCGTCGATCGCGACCGTCTCGCCGCCGCGCGCGCGTTGGTCGCCGAGGGCTGCGACATCGTGGTTTGCGATGACGGCTTGCAGCATTACCGACTGATGCGCGATGTCGAAATCGAAGTCATCGACGGCCGTCGTCGTTACGGCAACGGCCGCCCGATTCCCGCCGGTCCGTTGCGCGAAGCGGTCGCACGCGGCGCGTCCTGCGATTTTCGCGTCGTCAATCTGGGCGCGATGCGCGAACCCGATGCGGCGATCGACGCCTGCGGTTTCGGCGAATGGCCGATGCGGTTGGCGGTGGACGCCGCGCGCGCGCTGCGCGGCGCGCGGACGCTGCCGTTGTCGGCGTTCGCGGACCGTCGTGTGCATGCGGTCGCCGGTATCGGCGACCCGGAACGCTTCTTCGAGACGCTGCGCGATGCGGGCATCGCGGTGGTGCCGCACGCGTTTCCCGATCATCATCGCTACGTCGCCGAGGATCTGCGCTTCGGCAGCGATCTGCCGGTACTGATGACCGAAAAAGATGCGGTCAAATGCGCCGGTTTCGCCGGCGACGACCATTACGCGGTCGCGGTGCGCGCGGAATTGCCCGAAGCGTTTTGGGTCGCACTGACGGATCTAATCGAACACCCAAGAGAGGCTAACGTATGAATCGAAACACAGAAGGCCAGGCGAATGGCGGCCGGACGAATGGCGGTCGGAGCATGGCGATCCGCGCGATCGTCGCGCTGCTGTCGGCGGGTTGGCTGGTGCCGATGTGGTTGGGCGTGTCGGCGCTGCTGGATTTCGTCGAAGTGGAACTGTGGCCGTTGTTGCTGCAGCAGCCGAAGCTGAATTCGTTCCCGTTCATCGAATTCGCGGAGCGCTGTTTCGCGGTCGGGTTTCTGTGGCTGGGCATCGCGATCGCCGCCTGGGCCTGGGTCGGTATGTCGATGCGGCAGCGCGCGGCGCAGACCCGTTGAACCGGATGCGATGAATATTCACCCACAAGGTTTCGCGCCATGACCGATGCGCTCGACTTCGTCGTCGCCATTCCCGCCCGCTACGCCGCATCGCGTTTGCCGGGCAAACCGCTGCGAGCGCTCGGCGGCGAGCCGCTGGTCGCGCACGTTGCGCGCCGTGCGTTGGCGGCGGGCGCGCGCGAAGTGTGGGTGGCGACCGACGACGACCGCATTGCCGCGGCGCTGGAAGCGAGCGGCGTGCGCATCGCGATGACCTCGCCGGATCACGCCTCGGGGACCGATCGCCTCGCCGAGTGCGCGCGCATCGCCGGTTGGGGCGACGATCGAGTGGTGGTGAACCTGCAGGGCGACGAGCCCTTCGCGCCGGCGGCGGGCATCCGCGCCGTGGCCGAGATACTGGTCGCTTCCGGCGCGCCGATGAGCACCTTGGCGGCGCCGATCGAAGATGCGCGCACCTTGTTCGACCCCAACGCCGTGAAAGTAGTCCGGGCCGGCGGCGGACGCTTCGGCGATGCGCTGTATTTCAGCCGCGCGCCGATGCCGTGGCCGCGCGACGCCTTCGCGCGCGACCGCGAGACGCTGCCTCCGGGCGGTCATTGGCTGCGTCACATCGGCATCTACGGCTATCGCGCCGGGTTCCTGCAGCGTTTCGCCGCCTTGCCGCCGTCGCCGCTGGAAACGGTCGAAGCGCTGGAGCAGTTGCGCGCGCTCGAAGCCGGCTATCGCATCGCGGTCGCTGCGACGCCCGAGCCGTTCCCGCCGGGTATCGATACGCCCGAGGATTTGGAACGCGCCGAGCGCACGCTTGCGGCGTTGACCGCCGGGGCGTCGCGGGCGTGAAGCTGTTGATGGTGTGTCTCGGCAATATCTGCCGTTCGCCGCTGGCCGAGGGCGCCTTGCGCGCGCGGCTGGCGCAGGCCCGGCTGGACTGGGTGGAGGTCGATTCGGCCGGCACCGGCGGCTGGCATGCCGGCGAACCGCCCGATCGTCGCAGCATCGCGATGGCGGCCGAGGCCGGCGTCGATATCCGCGACCAGCGTGCCCGCAAACTGCGCCCTGCCGATTTCGAGCATTTCGATTGGCTGCTGTGCGCCGACCGCAGCGTGCTGCGCGATGTCCGCGCCATCGCCCCGATTCGCGCAACGACAGGCAGGCACGCCGAGGCCGCGCTGTTGCTGGAATGGGCCGGGCAGGGCGCCGGCCTGGAGGTTCCAGACCCGTACACCGGCACGCAGGACGATTTCCGCCGCGTCTGGCGAATGGTCGATGCCGCGGCGGAAGCCATCGTGCGCCGGATCGCGGCCGGAACGGTCGGCGCAGGCTGAATCGGCACATTCTGAATCTGTGGACTCTCAGTCCGAGCAGACCGAATCGGCGCATTCCAGGCGACTTCCGCTTCGCGCATTCGACTTGGCCGATACATCGACGGCGCCGGGTCCCGACTCGCAGTTGACGGTCCGGCTGCGACTGGTAATGCTGGCGAACTCTATGGACATGCCTCTCGCCCCCGAATTTCCCAGCGGCCTGCAATGGCTGAATCTCGCCGAGCCGCTGCGAATGGCGCAATTGCGCGGACAGATCGCGGCCTTGGCCTTCGTGAACGCGGGTTCCGCGTGGTGCCAGCAGCGCTTGAACGACTTGGCGATCCTGCGCCGTCGTCACCCGGAACAGTTGCAGGTGATCGCGATCCACGTGCCGCGCTTCGATCACGAGCGCGATCCACGACGCGCGCTGAAGCGCTTGCATCGTCAGACGCACGACTACCCGATCGCGCACGACGCCGATTGGACGATGTGGCAGCACTACGGCATCGAAGCCTGGCCGACGGTGATCCTGATCGACGAACAAGGCCGCATTCGCCACAAGATCGTCGGCGACGCGCCGGTACGCGATCTCGACGCGCATATCGCCAAATTGCGCAGCGAATCGGTGCCGCAGTCGTTCAATCACGGGCCGATCGAGCTGCGGCGCAATCGCGAGCCCGATTTGCCGCTGCGGTTCCCGATCGGCCTCGCCGTCGGTCCGCAGCATCTGTACATCGCCGACAGCGGCCATCACCGCGTTCTCGAATGCGAATTCAACGGCCGTATCCGCCGCCAGTTCGGCAGCGGCGGCTCGGGGTTCATCGACGGTCCGATGGAATTGGCCGCGTTCCAGCAGCCGATGGGCATCGCCCTGCAGCGCGACGCGCTGTACGTGGCCGACGCCGGCAATCATGCGGTGCGGCGGATCAAGCTCGGCACCGGCGATGTGGACACGCTGTGCGGCGCAGGTCGCCCCGGCGCGCCCACGCCGGGCGTGGTGACCGATCCGCGCGCGGTCGCGCTGGATCAGCCGCGCGCAGTCGCGGTGTCGGCCAGCAATACGCTGTGCATCGCCACGGCGGGCGATAACCGGATTTGGACCTACGACCTCACCGAACGCGCGTTGAAGCGTTGGGCCGGTTCCGGCGCGGTCGATGTGATCGACGGCGAAGGCGAAGCCGCCGCATTCGTTTCGCCCACCTCGCTGGCGATCGTGCAGCAGATCCTGTACGTCTGCGACGAGGCCGGCTCCGCCGTGCGCAGCGTGCATCTGCGCACGCGGCAGGTGACGACGTTGTTGGGGCAGGGCGCGTGGCAGTTCGGCAACGTCGATGGCTCGCGCACCGATGCTCTGCTTCAACAGCCGCAGGCGTTGGCGCTGGACGGCAGCACCCCCGTGCTGTGGATCGCCGACAGCGGCAACGACCGCCTGCGCACCCTGCGCCTGGGCGGCGGCGAATTGACCACCGTGAATTTGCCGCAAGCGCTGCATGCGCCCGCGGGTTTGGCGGTGTCCGGCGGGGTGGTGTGGATCGCCGATACCGACGCGCATGCCGTGCTGCGCTACGACACCGCCGACGGCAGCCTGCGGCAGATTCCGATCGGCGAATGATCTTCCGCAAGTGAAATGCCCATGAGCGGCGAATGAGCGGAACGACCGACGCATCCACCGAGCGTGAGCCCTTCGACGGCCGCGCCTACGCCCGCGAACTGACCGTCGCGCCGGGCGTTTATCGCATGTACGCCCTCGACGACAGCCTGCTGTACGTCGGCAAGGCCGCATCGCTGAAGAAACGCGTCGGCAGCTATTTCACCAAGGCGCTGCCGGCGCGCACCGCGGCGATGGTGTCGCAGATCGCGCGGATGGACGTCACCGTCACCCGCACGCCGACCGAAGCGCTGCTGCTGGAAAACCAACTGATCAAGTCGCTCAAGCCGCGCTACAACGTGCTGCTGCGCGACGATAAGAGTTATCCGAACGTGCTGGTGACCCGCGAAGCCTGGCCGCGCATCGCGTTCCATCGCGGCCCGCGTTCGGTGCCGGGGCGCTATTTCGGCCCGTATCCCAGCGTGCTGGCGGTGCGCGAGACGCTGAATCTGATGCAGAAGATTTTCCGTCTGCGCAATTGCGAGGACAGCGTGTTCCGCAACCGCTCGCGGCCGTGTTTGCAGCACCAAATCGGCCGCTGCACCGCGCCCTGCGTCGGCCTGGTGTCCGCGCAGGATTACGCCGAGAGCGTGCGTCGCGCGGCGTTGTTTCTGGACGGACGCAGCGACGAGCTCAGCGCCGAATTGACCGCGGCGATGGAAGAGGCCAGCGCCGCACTGGCGTTCGAACGCGCCGCCGGCTTGCGCGATCAAATCTCGGCGATCCGCAAACTGCAGGCGCGGCAGTACGTGGACGGGCAGGCGGCGGATCTCGATGTCATCGCCTGCGCCATGCAGGGTGCGCACGCCTGCGTGGTGCTGTTGGCCTTCCGCGACGGCCGCAATCTCGGCACCCGCAGTTTTTTGCCGAAAACCAACGGCGCCGACAGCGCCGAGGAAGTGCTCGCGGCCTTCGTCTCGCAGTACTACGGCGAACAGCCGCCGCCACGCGAGATCGTGCTGGATCGCGATATTCCCGATCGCGAATGGGTGGAAGAGGCGCTCGCCGCCGCGGCCGGGCGCAAGGTGCAGATCAAGACCCATGTGCGCGCCGAGCGCGCCGGGTATCTCGATTTGGTGCGCCGGAACGCGGAACTGACGCTGGCCGGCGAACTCGGCAGCCAAGCCGCGCAACGCGCCCGCGTGGAGTCCTTGCGCGAGATGCTGGGCCTGGACGAGGCGCCGCAGCGCATCGAATGTTTCGATATCAGCCACACCATGGGCGAAGCGACCGTCGCCTCCTGCGTGGTGTTCGACGGCGAAGGCCCGGTGCGCGGCCAATATCGGCGCTACAACA
>JADZBF010000207.1 GCA_020852215.1 Lysobacter sp.
ATGAAGCCGAAGGCTTTCTATGACTTGGTGATCGAGGTCGCGATCGTCCGGCCCGGTCCGATCCAGGGCGACATGGTCCACCCCTATCTCCGTCGCCGCGAGGGGAAGGAGCGGCCGGAATATCCCCGGCCCGAGCTGCGCGCGGTGCTGGAAAAGACCTTGGGCGTGCCGCTCTTCCAGGAGCAGGCGATGAAGGTCGCGATCGTCGGCGCCGGCTTCACGCCGGCCGAGGCGGACGCCTTGAGAAGGGCGATGGCCACCTTCAAGTTCACGGGCGGCGTCTCGCACTTCTACGACAAGCTGGTTGAGGGCATGGTTTCACGGGGTTACCCGCGCGACTTCGCCGAGCGAACCTTCAAGCAGATCGAGGGGTTCGGCTCCTACGGCTTCCCCGAGAGCCACGCGGCCAGCTTCGCCAAGCTCTCCTACGCGTCGTGCTGGGCGAAGCACCATCATCCGGACGTGTTTTGCGCGGCGCTCCTCAACGCGCAGCCGATGGGCTTCTACGCGGTCGCGCAGGTGACCACCGACGCCAAGGTCCACGGCGTCGAGATCCGCCCCGCGTGCATCAACGCCAGCAACTGGTTCAGCACACTGGAGCCGACCGGCGGGCGCTACATGGCGGTCCGCCTCGGGCTGAAGGTCGTACGCGGCCTGTCCGAGGTCCACGCGGCCGCGATCGTCGCGGCGCGCGGCGACGCTCCCTTCGCCAGCGTCGAGGAAGTGTGGCGCCGCGCTGGCGTCCCGCGCGAGGCGATCGAGAAGCTGGCCGAGGCGGACGTCTTCCACGCATTCGGCGACGATCGCCGCCAAGGGCTGTGGAAGGTGCGGGGGCTGGGCGAAGCGCCGCTGCCGCTGTTCGCCGCCGCCGATCGCCGCGAGGCGGCGTTCAGGCCCGAGGGGTTGGAACCGTCGGTCGCCGTGCGCGCGATGACGGCCGGTCGCGAGGTGATCGAGGATTACCGGACCACCCAGCTATCGCTGCGCGCCCACCCGCTGACCTTTCTCCGCGAGGAGCTCTCGCGGCGCGGCGCTGTCCGTTGTGCCGACCTGGCGCGCCTGCGCGACGGGCGCCGCGTCCATGTCGCCGGCCTGATAACCGTCCGGCAGAAGCCGGGCTCGGCCAAGGGCGTGCTCTTCATCACGATCCAGGACGAGAGCGACGTCATGGCCAACGGCATCCTCTGGCCCGATCGTTTCGAGGCGCAGAGGCGCACCGTCATGTCGGCGAGCCTGATCGGCATGGTCGGGCGGGTGCAGCGCGAAGGCGAGGTAATCCACGTCATCTGCGACCACATCGTCGATCATGGCGACCTGCTCGCCGAAATCGGGAGCATGGACTATGTACACCGCACCGGCCGTGGTGACGGGGCGCGGCACGCGGGCAGTCCTGATCGAGGGGAGCCGGGCTGGAGACCCGTGGCGCGCGATTGCTACTGGCCGCCCCACGCCGACGGCATGGACCCGGAGGACGCCGTTCTCCGCATCAAGTCGCACGATTTCCACTGAATCCTGAACCTTGTCTCGTCATCGCCGCGTCGTCATCGAGCTCTCCCTCACCATTCTCCGCGCAGCCTCTGCCCGGGCCACCACTACCCGCGTTGATTCGATCGAGGTGCGGTTGGCGCTACGTTGCCTTCTTCATCACTGCGCCGAGCGCTGGCCACTGGAGATGTTTTGGGAATCAGCGGCGGCCGAGAATGCCATCGGACGCGCGCAGGGTACGACAGCCGCCTATAACGGCATCGTTCGCCAGCTGCGGGCAAGCGGGCTGAGTGACGATGTCGACAACATCCGAGGAGAGACGTGAACTCGATGAGGTGCACGCGCGGCGGCGTTTCTTAAGAGGGGATTGCGCATCAGCACTATTGTCGTGCGACCCGCGCTGGGGGAAAGCGCCCCGCTCGAAGGAGCGGGGCGCCCCCCTTTCAACGCATTCTCATCCAGGCGCATGCGTGCCACGGTGGAAGTGAGAACGTCTCGCAATTACGTCAGCGGCGCGGCGTTCGCAAGGCGTAGCTGTCCTTTCGTTGAAATCGGTAGCCTCGTCACAATCGGGAAAAAGGCGGCATGCTCCCCTTGGAGACGACGTCTGCGCCCTCAGCCTTGGCACGCGTCCGCGCCGCCGGCTTTAAGCTGTGGGTCGAGCAATTTGCCTCCACTTCGAACGTGGATCAGTCCATTTCGGATGCATGGAACGATCTCTTGAACTGCCTCGGCTCTGCGGATCTCAAAGCAGAATGGATTCAAACAAAGGCGTGCGCGCCATAGCGAACGACATTGTTGCCGGCCCGATGCTCCTTTATGAGAAGCAGGATGTCGGCATCGAGAGCTCATCGTCACAAGGAACCGCGCGGCGCAGCGCTTATAGCTGCCGCGAAGGCCGCCGTGGAAGCGGCCGGTGAGCAGTGGACCGCGCTCCGGGCGTCTGTCTTCGAGGCGCTGGCAACCAACTCGAAACCTGCTTCGGCTTATGAGGTCACCGAGGTCGTTTCACGCATTGAGGGACGCCGCGTCACCGCCAACACGGTCTATCGAATTCTTGATCTGTTCGTCAGCACGAATGTTGCGTTGCGGATCGAGAGTGCCAATGCCTATGTGGCCAACGCTCATCCGGGCTGCCAGCATGACTGCATCTTCTTCGTCTGCGATGGGTGCGGTTCGGCGCAACATGCCGATGACGATCGTATCAGCGATGCAGTTCGTGAATTTGCGACCGAAAGCGGCTTCGCTCCCCAGCGGCCGGTCATAGAGGTGCGAGGCTGGTGCGGCACTTGTGGTCAGGCAAAGCGAGCGTAGACGGCGGGGGGTTAAAAATGAATGACGTCGCCATACTCGTTGCGCAAAGATTTTGAAGCCCTTCCTTGGGCGGACCCCTCATCGCGTTGCACCAAAGGACGAGCGACAGCCGATTCCGACACTACGCGCTATAAGTAATACGGATATAGATCGCCGCTTGCGCTACTTTCTTACTGCCGGATCCGCCCGTCGTGCCTCTCGCAGCGCAGCACTGCCGGTGACGCTACGACGTCGGTCCGTTAGGTCTACCTTGCTCATGTCAGTTCGATTGCAGGTAGACGCAGACATCTTCGCCTCCTGCGTGAACTCATGAGCGGTTTACCGTCAATCCGTGGGGCAATCATGATTGGTCCCCATGTCACAATCGAAGCGGCGCGGGCCTGATGGGCGGGCATCGACTTGGGAACGCTGAACTCATTACCAAGGCGTGCCGCATGATCGAGGTAAGCGCGATCGCACCGTTTTGACCGATCCCGCCGCACCTCTCGCCCTGAGTTCGTGGTATGTCCCTCGCATCCTTAAGCCACATAACCGCGGAAGATAGCCGCGTGCTGGAAAGTCTTGGGGGAAACATAGGTATGTCGGCTTAGGATCGCTGTCTGTCCGAAGCCGGTTGGGCGCTCGGCGGCGCAGATGAATCGCTTTCGCGCTGTTTGATCTAATGGTTTGTTCGAGACGGCGAATTACAGTCTTTTGGGAGGGATGGACGCGCGCTGATCGCGGCCGACTTACCGGTTGCTTTTCACGAAGCATTGCTCCGGCCGCTGTCGAAACGCTGCGCCGCGCCACTCCCCAGCGCACCTATCGCCGCTGGCACCGACATGAGAATGAGCAGCCATTTCTCGCTCAGGCCTGCCCCGAGCAGCACGCCGCACAGAGCTGGCCCGGATATGGCGCCGACCCGTCCTGCGATCGTCACGAAGCCGACCCCCGTTGCCCTGACCGCGGTGGGATAGGACATCGTCCCGAGCGCCGTGACGAGCAACTGCCCTCCCCCCGATGTCACGCCCAACAACACACAGCCGGTCAACAGGAACGACAGCGGCGCCTGAAGGAAGTGGGCCGTCAGAACGAAAGCGGCGGCGGCGGCCCAGAAGCAGACCTTCAAGGTCCGCGCCGTCCCGAACCGGTCGGCGGACCACCCGAGCGGCAGGCTTGCGAGAATGACGCCGAGCCCCATGAACACACCCGAAAGGCTCGCCAAATTCTCGGGCATACCCGATGCGGTCAGGATGAGGGGCAACCAGCCCTGGATCGAGTAGAGCAGGAACAGGTTGATGCCGCACAGCATCCACAGGATCAGGGTCCGGAAGCGCAATTCGCCGGACAGCAGGGCGGCGAGCCCACCTCTGACAGGGGGCGGGTCGACGGCACCGGCCGCCGCCGCTCCGGATCGCGGCGCCTCGCGACGCGCTTCGCGCAACGCCAGGAACGCCGGCGATTCCGGAAGCGCGAAGAAGACGACGCCCGCGAGAAGCAGCGGCAGGACGCCGCCGATCGCGAACAGCACGCGCCAGCCATGTTCGGCGAGGAGCAGGGCGCCGGCGGCGCCGGCGCCGAGGCCGCCGATCGGCACGCCGACGTTCATCGCGATCAGCATGCGCGCGCGCAGGTGGCTGGGCGCGAATTCCGCCGTCAGCGTGAAGACGTTCGGCGCCACCGCCCCCATGCCCAAGCCGCCGAGAAGGCGCAGCGCGATCATCTGGTCGGCCGATCGCGCGCCCGCCGAGACGAGGCTGCACGCGCCGAACAGGAGGAGCGATCCCAGGATCACCGGCTTGCGGCCAAGCCGTTCGGAGAGATACCCCTGCGCGATCAGTCCGACCACCATGCCCACGGCGCTTGCCGACAGGATGGTTCCGAGCGACGACTTGGGAATATCCCATTCGCGCGCCATCCCGGGGGCGGCGTAGGAGATGAGGAGGAGGTCGAACCCGTCGGACAGGACGATCAGGAAGCAGAGCAGCCAGACCCTGACGATCCGAGCGGTCGGGATGTCGGCAGCCGCGTGCGCTGCGGCGTCTATCTGGGTGGTCCGCATCTTGCGCCTCGGCCGCCTGCGGGATGGATCAGGCGGCCGGGTCGGGCGCCGGCATCAGGCGCCCGGTCGCCTCGCCGAAGCCGATCGGGACGTAGCCGTCGCGCGACGCACGCCCGCGCAGGATCACCGTGTCGCCGTCCGCCAGCCACAGGCGGGTGTCGCCGTTCGGCAGCGACAGCGGCCCTTCGACGTTCGCTTCCAGCAGGCAGGCGGCTTCGGCGAGCGCGGGGCCGGAGCAGGTCCCGCTGCCGATAAGGTCGCCCGGGCCCAGCGAGCATCCGTTGCTGCTGTGGTGCGTGACCATCTGCGCGAAGGTCCAGTACATGTGCCTGAAGTTGGTGCGGCAGATCACCGCATCCTGCTTCCCCGCCGCGCCGTGGGGCCGCAATCGGGCTTCCAGCGCGATGTCGAGGCCGCCGTCGCGCTGGTCGGCGTCCGACAGCAGGTGCGCCGGTACCGGCGGATCGCCCGCCGGCCGCTGAAAGGCCGCCGCGCGGAAAGGCGCCAGCGCCTCCATCGTGACGATCCACGGCGATACCGTCGTCGCCAGGCTCTTGCCGAGAAACGGCCCGAGCATGTTTTCCCAGAACTGGATGCCGCGCGCCGACCAGTCGTTGAGGAGGCAGAGCCCGAACAGCCGGTCGGCCGCCGCCGCGATGCGCGTCGGTTCGCCGAGCGGATTGTCCGGTCCACCCAGCCACGCGCCCATCTCCAGCTCGTAATCTTGCCGGGGTTCCGGGCCAAAGCGGGGATCGCCTGTGCCGCCGACTTGTTCGGTCCACAGCCCGTTCGGGCGGCGCACGGGTGTGCCCGACACGACCACCGACGTCGCGCGACCGTCGTATCCGACGGGCAGCGTCCGGAACACCGGCGGGCAGATCGGCTGGCCGCGGTCGTCGTTGCCCGAAAGCCGGCCGATGTGAAAGGTCGACACGCACATGTCGCTGAACTGGCGCACCGTGGTCGGCAGGATCATCTCCACCTCCGCCTGCGCGACCAGTATCCGGTCGGCTGCCGCCCCCGCCGCCGCCTGATCCGGTCCGCCGGCAAGCAGCAGCGCCGACAGGCGGGCCCGCAGCGCCGATGCGCCGGCATTGCCCAGTTCGAGCAGACCACGCAGATCCCCTACCGCGGCCTCGGCTGGCGCGCGTGCCGCGCCGTCCAGCAGGCCGGCGGCCAGCGCCGCGGCCAGATCGACGATCCGGTCACCGATCGCGACACCGGTGCGAACCTCGCCGTCGCGGCGGCGAAAGCGCCCGAAAGGCAGGTTCTGGATCGGAAAGTCGGCCTCCGAATGATTGGCGGACGCTACCCAGCTGCGGCGGGCGGGGTCATGGGTTGGATTCAGGCTGGGCATTAAGGTACCTCCGGGTGGATAGCGGATGAAACGATCGCTCGGGAACGCTTGGCGACGGGCCGCCTCGATCCAGGACGAGGCAGCCTCGGTCCGGGGCGGAGCAAGCGCCGGCGCGCTTCATCGCACGGGCGGCTCTTCAGGCCGCCGTCGCGCTCGGCGTCCGGGCATCGGGAGTATGATCGGGCGCCTCGGCATCGAGCACGGCCACCGCCCTGACCCAGCCCGCCGAGGCGCGTGCGACCTTCACCGGGAAGCAGGCGATGGTGAACCCGAACGGCGGCAGCGCCTCCAGGCTGTGCAGCTTCTCCATCTGGTAGTACGGCCGGATGCGCCCGGCCTTGTGCCCTTCCCAGATGACGGAGGGGTCGCCATGCTCGGCGTAGCGCCGCGCCGTATGCACGAACGGCGCGTCCCACGACCAGGCGTCGGTGCCCACGACCTGAACGCCGCTTTCGGTCAGGAACAGGGTCGCTTCCCCGCCCATACCGCAACCGCTGTCGAAATAGTCCGGCCCGCCGTAGGCGGCGGCGGCCGCGGTATTCACCAGTACGATATCGAGCGGCTGCAGGTCGTATCCGATCCGCGCCAGCTCGGCGCGAACGTCGGCCGCGGTCGCCACATAGCCATTCGCGAAATGCCGAAAATCGAGTTTCACGCCCGGACGCCAGAACAGGTCGAGCGGCGCCTCGTCGATCGTAGGCGCGCGGCGGGCGCCGTCGTCGGTGGTGGGATGGAAATGCCACGGCGCGTCCATGTGGGTGCCGCTGTGCGTGCTGAGCGTCACCGTCTCGACCGCCCAGCCCTGCCGGTCGGGCAGATCGTCCACCGACAGGCCGGGAAAGAAGGGGAGCATCTCCTCGGCGCCGGCCGCATGATCCACGTACGAGATGGCGGGCCGGAGCGCGGGCGGGTCCGTCACGACCTCGTCGGTGACCGGGATCGACAGGTCGATGAAGCGGACCGGCGCGTGGCGTGCCGGCGTCATGCCGCACCGCCGATCTTGATGACGACCTTGCCCGACGTCTCGCCGGCCTCCATCGCCCGCGACGCTTCTGCGACCTGTTCGAGAGGCCATGACGCGACGTCGTTCAGTTCCTCGCCTTCCAGCCACTCGCGGGTGAAGGCCTCGGCCTCCGCCATTTCCGGCTGGCCAAACCAGGCGTTAATCGAAAACGGCATGATCGTAATGCCGTCGTAGCAGATCGACGCCGTGTCGATCGCGGGCATGCTTTCCCCGCCCTGGAAGCCGAAGATCACCCACCGGCCGCGCTTGCGGACAACCTGCTTGTCGGTTTCGATCGTCGACCCGGCAACCCCGTTGAGCGCCACGTCGACGCCGCCGCCCTGCTGCCCCCCGGCCGCGAAGCCGCCGGTCTTAGGGCCGCAGATGCGGTTCACCTCCTCCACATAATCCTGCGTCGTGCGGTCGACGATGTGATCGCAGCCGTTGACCCGCAGCAGATCCGCCTTTTCCGCCGAACTGCAGATGCCGATGACCCGGACGTTCTCGAAGCGTCGCTTGAGGATCTGGAGCGCGAGCAGGCCGACGCCGCCCGTCGCCGCGTGAAGCAGCACCGTTTCGCCCTCGCGCACCTTGGCCCATCGATAGACCAGGAAATAGGCGACGACCATGTTCAGGAAATAGGCCAGCATCCGGTCGAGCTGCACCGACGGATCCAGCGGCTTCAGGTTCAAGGCCGGCATGACGGCATATTCGGCGAACCCGCCGCTGGGCACCATCGTGACGACCTTGTCGCCGACCTTGAGCCCGGTCACGTCCTCGCCGACCTGGTCGATCTCGCCGGCGACTTCCAGTCCGGCGATGACGGGCAGCGGGGGCATGTCCCTGATGCGGCCGTTGCGATGCATGACGTCGCCCCATCGCATGCCCGCATATTGGACCTTGATCCGCACCTGGCCCGGTCCCGCCTCGGGTGCCGGAACGTCGACCAGCTGGTAATTCTCGACCGGCCCGTAGGCGTTGAGCTGGATAGCACGCATTCCCGAACTCCTGTGTTGATGCCTTGACGCGATGCCCTGTCGGCAATCGGGCGGTTCGTCCGGCCGTGCGCCGTCAGAACCGGAAGCGTGCGCCGACGCCGTAGGTTCTCGGCTCGTTCACCGACGCAAGAGCGATCGTGGGCGTGGTTCGGCCACCCGAGCCGACGTAGCGCTCGTCCGTCAAGTTGCGGCCATAGCCGTATATCTCGAGACCGTTCTTCAGCGTGAAACCGATACGCGCGTCCAGCCTGTCCCACCCGCCGGTTTCCAAAAGGGAATCGTTGTTGGCGAGGAAATAGGAGTTGGTCTGAAACGTATAACCGGCATTCAACGCCAGTTCCCCGGCTCCCGCCACCGGCACGCTGTAGTTCGCCATCACGCCGCCGGCCCATCTGGGCGCGAGCGGCAAGCGGTTGCCGGCGCGGTTCCCGCCGGCGCCGCCGCTCGAGGTCACGCAGGCCGCATCGCCCAGCAGCGGCGTGCCGCCGCTGACCGTCTCGCAGAAGTCGTCGTATGTCGCGTCGAGATAGGTCACCTGCCCGCTGAGCGTAAAGTTCGCGATCGGGCGGAGGACCAGTTCACCCTCGAACCCCTTGATCGTCGCGCTTGCCGCGTTCTCGACGCTCGTGGTGGTCTGGCTTGTCAGGAGGCGAGCCTGCAAATCCGAATAATCGTAGTAGAAGGCGGCGAGATTCAGTGTAATTCGGCGGTCAAACAACTGGGTCTTGGCGCCGATCTCGTAGGCCCATAAATGTTCGGCCCTGAAGGTATTGGGGATCGCCAGCGGTCCCGGACTATAGTTGAAGCCGGGTGCCTGATACCCTTCGCTCGCCTTCGCATACAGCAGCACGTCGGTGGTGGGCTTGAAGTTGACGCCGAACGTCGGAATGAACGTCTCGTCCGAAACCGTGCCCGGCGTGCGCAGCCCCGGGGTCCGGGAGTTGGTGTAATCCACGACGAAGTGGCGGGATTCGGCATTGAAGCGCAGCCCCGCCACAGCGGTCAACCGGCTGGTGAGGTCATATTCGAGCTGCGTGAAGACCGCCATCGCGCCAAGGTCGGACTCGGCGATCACGAACCGGTCGATGGGAAGAGTAACCGACTGGATCGACACACGGGTTCCCGCATCCTCGTGATAATAGTTCGCGCCGATCGTGGCGCGCAGGGCCCCGGCCGAGACGACGCCTCTGAGTTCCTGATTGAACGTGTTGCTGCGATTGTTCGATGCAGCGATCAGGCCGAGAATGTTTCCGCCATCGGCCTCGCCGATAGTGACATTGTCGAAGTGCCGGTAGCTCGTGATCGACGTGATAGTCGGGCCGCCCGCGTCATAGTTGAGGGTGAGGGACGCGCCGGACAGGTTGGTCTTCAGGTCGGTGACGGCCTGCGTGGCGGGATCCGACCGATACTCCGTATAGGGCGCTAAGCCGGCCAAAGTGGTTCCGACATACGGGTTGATGAAGATGTCGGCGCCCGTCACGCGCGAGACGTCGCCGGCGAGGACGGCCGAAAAGCTGCCGTCCGGGGATGCGTAGCGCAGCTTTCCCCGCAGCGTGTAGCTCTCGCGTCGGGGAGACCGGTCCCCGGTAGCGACATTGGTGAGATAGCCGTCGTGGCGACTGTAGCTACCAGAAATCCCGGCGGACAGGCCGCCCGCGAGCGGGCCGCTCAGCGAGCCGCGCGCGTTCAGCGTCTCGTAGTTACCGTAGCTGACGTCCAGTCCGCCCCGGAACTCCCTGCCCGGATCGCGTGTGATGATGTTTATGGCGCCGGCCGTCGCGTTGCGGCCATAGAGTGTGCCCTGCGGCCCGCGCAGAACCTCGACCCGCTCAAGATCGTCGAGCGCGAAGAACGCCGCGTCGGGACGCGACAGATAGACGCCGTCGAGGTAGATTGCAGTCGCCTGTCCGGTGCCGATCGGCAGCTGCAGCCCGGTGACGCCGCGGATGCCGACCAGGTTGCTGGCGTTGAACCCGGCGAAGGTCGAGATGTTCAGGCCGGGAACGGCACCCTGTATCTTGGCGAGGTCGGTCACGTTCATGTTCACCAGCGTGTCGCCGCTGAGCGCAGAGACCGCGATCGGCACGTCCTGCAACCGTTCGGATCGCCGCTGCGCCGTCACGACGATGTCTGCCTCGTCGGCAGCGGGCGAACTGGTCGACGGTGCGTTGCGGGCGTCGGTATCGGCGGTCGACTGCGCGTTCGTCGTGGCACTTGCGGTGAGCGCGACGAGCGCGGCACCGACATACAGGGGGAACTTCACCATGTTGATCTCCTCTCCCGATCTCCCGATCCGGTTCGGGTGGAAGTTTTGCGATGGAACACCGCGTGTCGCGCCAGTCGGCGGCCAGGTTCATGTCCGGTCGACATGATGGCGGCCGCGTCGGTCACGCTGGCACGCCCGCATGCTGCGGTTTCAGGAGCAGCTTTCCGAGCACCGCCCCCGCATCCAGCAGGCGGTGGGCCTCCGCGGCCTGCGCGAGGGGCAGCCGCGCGAAGATCGGATTCCCGACCATCCCGCTTGTGATGAGTTCGATCATCTGCCCCAGGATCGCCGTCCGACGATCGGCCTGGGCATCGAGATAGTGCAGCGAGAACCAGCGGATCGCGGGACATTTCGAAATGAAGGCCGTCATCGCCGCGGCGGTGTCGGCGGGCGGCATGCCGCCGACCCAGTTATAGATGATGACCTGACCTAGCGGGGCGAGCATCTCGAAGTTCCGGAGGAACCCGGCGCCGACATACTGGTCGAGGATGAGATCGACGCCCCGGTCATCGGTGAAGTCCTGCACGGCCTGTTCGACGCCGTCGCTTCGGTAGTTCACGGCACCGTCCGCACCGTGGGCGATCGCAAAAGCGCACTTCTCGTCGGTGCTGCACCCGGCGATTACCCGCATGCCGGCGCGCTTCGCCATCTGGATGATCGCGATGCCGACGCCGCCCGCCGCGCCGTTGATGTACAGAGACTGGCCGGGGGTGACCTTTCCGGCCTCGTGGAGCAGGCAGTGGGCCAGCAGGAAATTCAACGCGCCAACGCTGCGCTCCATGCTGCCGCCGTCCGGCAGCGGGGTGACGATGCCGGACGGGACCGCCACGAACTCCGCGCAGCAGCCGCCGTCGGTCTTCAGGGCATGGACCGGCTGACCGACCGAAAGGCCGCGCACGCCTTCGCCGACGGCGACGATCGTGCCAGCCATCTCGTTACCGATGACCAGGGGGAGCGGGGGCGCCCAGGGATAGGACCCGGTGCGGAAGAGCACGTCGGGCTTACCCACGCCGACGGTATCGACCTTCACCAGCACCTCACCCGCCGCGGGTGCCGGGCAAGGCCGGTCCTCGAGCGACAAGACGTCGGGTCCGCCATATTCGTTCAGCATTATCGCCTTCACGGGAACGACTCGCTCTCCCGCACCAGCCGGTCCCTGATGTCGCGCTTCAGGATCTTGCCCACGGCACTTTTCGGCAGTTCGTCCCAGATGTGGATCGCCTTGGGCGTCTTCACCGCGCCCAGCTGCGCCTGGACCTGCCCGCGCAATGCCTCGACGTCGATGTTCCGTCCGTCGTGGGCCCGGATCACCGCCACGACCGCCTCTCCCCAGTAGGGGTCGGGCACGCCGACCACGGCGCATTCGGCAACGGCGGGATGATCGTGCATCACGTTCTCGACCTCCGTCGGATAGACGTTGAAGCCGCCGGTGATGATCATGTCTTTCTTGCGATCGGCGATATGCAGGAAGCCGTCGTCGTCCAGGAAGCCCACGTCGCCCGTCAGGATGAAGCCTTCGACCAGGGTCGCGCGGGTCTGCTCTTCATCGCGGAAATAGCCGCTCATGTTGAGGTCGCTGGCGACGCAGATCTCGCCCGGCTCGCCGGCCGCGGCGGGTCCGCCGTCTTCCTTGCGGATTTCGACAATATTGCCGAGGTTCGGGCGGCCGCATGCCGACAGCCGACCGTCGTCCGCGATTTCGCCGCCCAGCCTGCCGTCCACGAAGTGATCGCATGGGCGCATCATCGCGATGAAGGTGTGGCATTCGGACTGGCCGTAGCATTGGGTCATGACCGGTCCGAAGACGCGGAGCGCCTCGCGCAGTCGTGGCAGCGCGACCGGCGCCGCGCCGTAGATGAAGTGGCGCAGCGACGAGAAGTCGCGGGTCTCGACGCCGGGGTGGTCGAGCAGCTTATAGATCGCCGTCGGCGGGAGGAAGGTGGCGGTGACTCGATGCTGCTCGATCGCCGAGATGAACCGCGCGGGCTCCACGCCGTTGGCGATGACCAGCCTGCCGCCGGACGCGATCACCGGTAGCGCCAGCATGCCCGCCGCATGGGTCAGCGGCGTCGCGAGCAGCATGGTTTCGTCGGCGAGCGGCACTTCGGCCAGGAACTTCTGCACATAGGCGATGATCGCGCGCCAGCTGAGCTCCACGCCCTTCGGCTCGCCGGTCGTGCCGCCGGTCGCGATGAGCCACGCGATCTCATCGAGCGGCGCGGACCCGGGCAGCGCGACTTCCTGCCGAGCATCGTCCGGACGCGGCTCGACAAGCTCGGCCAGCGGGATGAACCGCATCGCCGGCAGTTGCTGCCGCAGCGCCTCCACGACGGGCTCAAACTTGGGGTGGTAGATGAGCGCGGTGCACTCGAACTTGCGCAGGGTCTTCTCCGTCTCGAAGTGCGTCCCCGTCGCCGCGACCGGCAGATAAGTCGCGCCGGCCGTCAGCGCGCCATAGGGCACGGCCAGTGCGTCGATCAAATTGGGGGCTGCCACGCCCACCCGCGCGCCTCGCCCGATCCCCGCCGAGCGGAGCCGCGACGCCACCTGCGCCACGAGGTCGATGAACTCCCCGTAGCCCATGCTGCGATGGTCGTCGGTCGCGAGGAGCCCGTCCTTGCTGAGCCGCCGCCCGCGCTCGAGGAACTGGACGATGCTCACGCGCTCACGGCCTGCTCAGGATGGTGATGACGGCGGCGCCTTCCTCGACGCCGAGGAAGGCGCCGCCATTCTCCTGGATCGCGAAACGCGCGCCCTCGACCTGCCGCCGCCCCGCCTCGCCGCGCAGTTGGGTGGTCAGCTCGAAGATCTGTCCCAGCCCGGTCGCGCCAATCGGGTGCCCCTTCGATTCCAGACCGCCCGAGGGGTTGATCGGGATCCGTCCGCCGATCGTGGTCGCACCCGAATCCGCCAGCGGGCCGCCGCCGCCGGGTTCGCAGAAGCCGAGCATCTCCGACATGAAGAGCTCGCCGAACGCGGCCGCGTCATGGACCTCGGCGACGCTCACGTCGTCGGGGCCCAGACCCGCCGCCTCGTAGGCCGCCTGCGCCGCGCGCCGCACTACGTGCGACTCCACGTCGCCCCACGTCCGCGTTGTCGCCGACTTGAGCATGCAGGCATCAATGCGAACGGCGCGATCCCGCGCGCCAATGCGGTCGACCATCCGCTCGCTGCACAGGATGGCCGCAGCGCCGCCGTCGCTTAGCGGCGAGCACATTGGCACCGTGAGCGGATAGCCGAGCGGTCTCCCCGCCAACACTTCCTCCACGTTCATCGGCTTGTTGTAGTGGCAGCGTTCGTTAAGCGAGGCATTGCCATGATTTTTGGACGCGATGACGGCGAGTTGTCGCTGCGTCGTGCCGAACTTCGCCATGTGGGCTCGACAGAGTGCGGCGTAGATGTCCATCATGCTGGTGCGATGCCCATCGCCAGATGGGCCGGTTACGCCGCGGCCTTCTGCGTCCAGGTCACGCAACGTCGCTTCGGCGCAATCGAGGTCAAGGCCGCCGTCGAACGCCGCTATAACCTTTGCCCGCCGTTCCGCATCGGCAAACACCATCTTTTCGGCGCCGACAGCGAGGACCACGTCGGCTGCGCTGGACCTGATATGATTGACTGACAGCCAGAACGCCGTCGACGCCGAGGCGCAAGCATTCTCGACGTTCACCACCGGAATGCCTTCGACCCCCATCGCGCGCAACGCGATTTGGCCTGGGATCGAACCCTGGCCCTCGACCATTCCTTGCATGGCGTTGGAGAAAAAGGCGGCTTCGATGTCCTTGCAGGACAGACCACAATCAGACATCGCTGCCGACGTCGCGTCTCGCGTCAACGATTTGACCGAGGCGTCGGGCTGGGGCCCGAAGCGTGTCATTCCCACGCCGACCACATAAACCGATGACACCGCAACACCTCTCCCGACTGAAGGCCGTGTGCAATGACAGCTCACTGGCTCGCGTTGTTATGAGTTACGGGCTGGCCCGTGTCCCCTCCCAGAACGGGAGGGGCGCCCTCCCACGCTGCCGCCTAGCAGTTCCTCAAGTCAGAGTCGGGACGACATCCGACGAGGGTGGAGAGGAAGAGCAATGCGGGCTGAATCCAAGATTCTGGCAAAGGGGTTCATATTTCCCGAAACGCCGCGCTGGCATGCAGGCCGGCAGACCTTCTACTTCGTGGACATCGACGACGGTAAGCTGTTTCAGCTGAAGGACGGCGAGGTCCGGATGCTCTGGAAGCATCGCGACCTGATCTCTGGCATGGTCTTCGACGACGCGGACGGCTTCCTGATCGCGTCGGTCACCCAGCGGAAAATCCTGCATCTGCGGAACTGGCTGAACGGCCCGCGCGAGATCGTCGAATATGCCGACTGCTCGCCCGTAGCGACCCACATGATAAACGACATGGTCCGCGGGCCGCGCGGGGACCTCTACGTCGATGCGGTCAATTTCGATGCAATAGCCAGCTTCTCCGGCCTGGCGGAACGGGCGTTCAGCCCCGTGGTCCACATCGGCGCCGACGGCGCCGCATCCCTTGGCTCTGACGGGACCAACTTTCCCAACGGCTCGGTCATCTTCGAGGGCGAAGACCGTCTGTTGACGGCCGACACCTACGACGAGTGCATCTACGCCTTTGCCATCCGCCCCGACGGGTCGCTCGGCGAACGCACGCTATTCGCAGGCCTGCCAGGCGAAGCGCCCGACGGCATGTGCGGCGATGCGGAAGGCGGCCTGTGGGTCGCCAGCCACCATCGCTGCATTCGGGTGGTCGAGGGCGGGGAGATCACCGACGAGGTCGCTACCGGCGATATCACCGCGAGCGCCTGCATGCTGGGCGGCGGGGACGGCCGAACCCTGCTGATTACGGGTTCGGAGGGGCACGACCGTCGGCACCTCTATTCCGCCGCCACCGGCGTCCTGCGCACCGCCCAGGTGCGCGTGCCGGGTGCCGGCCTGCCTTCGATCTACGGGTAACGTCCGATGCGACTGAACGGAAAAAGAGTACTCATCACGGGCGGGACCGGCGGCATGGGCCGCGACGTGGTCAAACGTTTCGTGGCGGAGGGTGCGAAGGTCGTCTTCTGCGGACGCAACGCCGATGCCGGACGCGGGCTGGAGGAGGAGACGGGCGGCCACGCCAGCTTCGTGCGCGCCGACGTCACCGTGGAAGCCGACGTCGCCGCGCTGGTGGAGGCGGCGGTGGCGACGCTCGGCGGCATCGACTGCCTGTTCAACAACGCCGCCGAGGCCCGGAACTCTGCCTTTCTCGACACGTCGCCCGGCGACCTGCAGGCCGCGATGTGGTCGGTGTTCGGCAGCGTGGCCGTAGTGACGCAGCACGTCGCGCGGCACATGGTCGAGCAGCGCAGCGGCGTCATCATCCAGAACGGCAGTTCGGCCGCCCACCGCGCCAACTCGTCACCCGCCATCTACAGCGCGCTCAAGGCCGCGGTGTGCCACCTGACGCGCTGTCTGGCGCTGGAGTTCGCGCCCTTCGGCATCCGGGTGAACACCATCTCGCCCGGATCGATCATGACGCCGATCTTCAAGACGCTCTTCCAGATGGGTGACATGGACGACGCGGAAGCGCTGCGCCGGATCGGCGACGTCATCGCCGGCCTCAGCCCCGCCGCGCGGGCGGGAACGGGAGACGACGTGGCGGCCGCCGCCGTGTTCCTCGCGAGCGACGAGGCAAGTTACATCACGGGCCACGACCTCAAGGTCGACGGCGGCCTCACCGCCGGCCTGACCCCGCACATGCGCAAGGCTCAGTTCGACTTCATTAGGAACACGCTGGAGGATTTCGCCAAGCAGGAGAGAGCAGGCGCACTTTAGGGGCGGGGAGTCGACGCCGGCGCAGACCGGCGCGGCAGCGGTGCGGCGGGCCTCCGCAGGCGGATGCCAGGCGCTCTACCGGGGGATCGGGAACGAACATCAGGAGGGGAATGGCTATGAGGAAAAAACTGTTTCTGGCGAGCGCGGCGGCTTGCCTGCCGTCTGCGGCAATAGCGCAGACGCAGACGCAGACGCAGGTGCAAGCCGACCGCGGCGCCCCGACACCCGGTCAGGGGCAGGAGGCCGGGGATTCGGCCGACATCGTCGTCACCGCGCAACGTCGCTCGGAACGGCTGCAGGATATTCCGATGGCCGTCACCGCGCTCAGCGGGGAGACGTTCGAGCGCGGCCCGATCGTGAACCTTATCGATGTCCAGTCGTCGGTTCCCAACCTCAACATATCGCCGCGGGTCGGCTCCGGCGTGGTGGCCATCCGCGGCATCGGGTTCGCGGTCGTGACCGCCGGCGCGGAGGGCAGCGTTGCCCTGCACGCCGATGGCGTCTACCAGTCGCGCCCCTTCGCGGCGCTGTCGGGCCTGTTCGACGTGAGCCGTATCGAGGTCGCGCGCGGTCCCCAAGGCACACTGTACGGGCGCAACGCCACGGGCGGCGCGATCAACATCATCTCCAACCAGCCGACCGCCCAGCCGTCAGGGTACGTCGAGCTCTCCTACGGCAACTACAACGACCTGTCGCTCGAGGGCGCGGTCAGCGGGCCGCTGGCCGGCGACAAGCTCCTCGCCCGCATCGCCGCCAAGGTCGAGGAGCGCGACGGCTTCGGCCGGAATCTCACGTCCGGAAAGGACATCGACGACCTGAAGACGCGCGCCGTTCGCGGAATGCTGGAGTTCCGGCCGTCGGCCGGCGCGAGCTTCCTCCTTCAGGGCGACTATTTCAAGCGGGACGACGCGGCAGGTGCCACGCATTACATCGGCTGCCTCGCGGTGTGCAACGCGTTCAACGCGACCACGCGCGGGTATACCATCCCGGCGGACCGGCGCGACGTGTTCTCCGACCTGGATCAGGTCAACAGGGCCGAGGACTACGGCGTCGCGCTCATATCGAGGGTCGAACTGCCCTTCGCGGACCTGAGCTCGCTTACGGCCTACCGCAGCGGCTCGTTGATCAACGTGTTCGACACCGACGGAACGGCCCAGCCGGGCGCGAATATCTCGCGCGAAGAGAACTTCCGCACGTTTTCGCAGGAATTCCAGCTGAGCGGCACGAGCGAGCCGCTCGACTGGCTGGTCGGGCTCTATTACTTCCACGAGCGGAACTATGCACGCGCGAACGGCCGGTTCCCGCCCTATGTGGCGCCCGTCGCCTCGGTGTACTTCCAGGGCGGCATCCAGAAGACCAACGCCTATGCGGCGTTCGGCGAGCTGAACTTCCATGTCACACCGGCGCTGACGCTCATCGCGGGCGGACGCTATTCGAAGGAGCGCAAGCACATCATCGATGAGCGGCTGTACCTCAATGGCCCCGGAGGCGCGATCACGGCACGGCAGGCCGCGCCCAGCGCGACGGTGCGCTGCACGGTCTGCCTCGGTCTGCCCGATCGCGTCTCCTTCGACGCCTTCACCCCGAAGTTCGGCGCGCGCTACGAATTCAGCAGCGACCGGCAGGTCTATGTGACCGCGCAAAAGGGCTTCAAGAGCGGCGGCTTCGCGATAGGCGCGGTGACGCCGTCGTTCGAGCCGGAAACGCTATGGAGCTACGAGGCCGGCATCAAGGCCCGCTGGTTCGATCGCGCGCTCACCACCAACCTCGCCGTCTATCACTACGACTACAAGGACCTGCAGCTCGGCCAGGTGCTGACAACCTCATCCATCGTGACCAATGCCGCCCGCGCAAAGGTCGACGGAGCGGAACTGGAGTGGAACCTGGCGCTGGGAGACCACCTGAAACTCGATGGCTTCGGGGCCTACAATCACGCGCGCTTCACGTCCTACCAGTCACGTAATCCCGGCATTACCTCGTCGCCGATCTTCGACCTGTCCGGCAACCTCTTGCCCAATGCGCCGAAATGGACCGGCAAGATCGGCGCCGAGTATACCGAGCCCGCCTTCGCCGGGTCCCTGACGGTGCGGGGAGAGTTCTTCGCCTCGTCGCGGGTCTTCTTCTCGGAGTTCAATAACGCAATCAACAGCCAGAAGCCGTATGAGTTCGTCAACGCCTACATCCGCTACGACGGCCCGAACGACTGGTCGCTGAACCTCTACATGAACAACTTCTTCAACAAGACGGTTGCCGCGGGCGGCGCGCTGGTATCGCCGCTGACCGGCGGCTTCGTGCTTCAGCAATATCTGCCGCCCCGCGTCTACGGCATCAGGATCATCAAGAAGTTCTGACGGCACGTGCGTGGCTGCCGCGCCCGGCGACCACGGTCCGCGCGCAACCGGCTCGCGAGCAGGGAGGGGAAGAATGAAGCAAGTCCTCATCGAGCGGTTCGGCGGGCCGGAGGTGGTCAGCGTGGTCGACGCGCCGAACCCGGAAGCCGATTCGGGCGAGGTCGTGATCCGCATCCGGTCGGTCACCATCGTCCTGCCCGACGTCCACTACCGCAACGACCACTACGTCTGGGAACAGCCCCTGCCCGCGACGCCAGGGTGGGAGGCGGTGGGCCATGTCGAGCAGATCGGACCCGGTGTCGAGGGGCTGTCGCCGGGGCAGGCCGTGTACGTGATGACCCTGATGACCTCCCCCTTCCACCTCGGCCGGGGCTTCGCACAGGAGCTGGTGGCGGTGCCGGCGAACGCCGTCGTCCCGCTGCCGGCGGGGATCGATCACGACGCCGCCTCGATCCTCGGCTACTATGCGATCGCGTTGGACGCGCTGCACCAGGGCAGCGGCCCCCTGCCCGCGACGATCCTCGTCAACGGCGCCGCCGGTGCGCTGGCGAGCGCCATGACGCAAGTGGCGAGCGTGTCGGGCAGCGTCGTCATCGGGACGGTCAGCTCGCCGGAAAAGGCCGAGCATGCGCGTCGCTGCGGTGCGGCGCACACCATCGCCTACCGGTCGGAAGACGTGGTCGAACGCACCTTGGCGCTGACCGGCGGCAAGGGCGTGAACCTGGTCGTCGACCATGTCGGCGGCCCCGATTTCCCGCGCTTCTTCCAGGTGCTCGACACCTGGGGCACGATCCTGGTGATGAATGCGGAGAAAGGGAAGGCGGGGATCGACCTGCTCGACCCGACCGTGCACGCGAAGCGGTGGCCCGCCGTCCGCTACTACGCCGCCCACGGCTACATGTACGACATGGAGACGCTCAGGCAGCGGTGCGCGACGATCATAGAGCACATCGCGGCGGGAAATCTGCGCCCCGAGGTCGCGCAACGATTCCCGATCGGGCGGGTCAACGACGCGCTCGCCTATGTCGAGGAGGGGAAGCTGGGGCGCGTCCTGCTCTATCCCGGCGGCTGACCCCGCCCACCCGCGCGGCTGCGGCGGTGCTATTCGGCGACGAGCCCCATCAGCTGCGCCCGCGCCGCGAGCTGCCGCCGGTCGGTCGCCGCGAGCTTGGAGAACAGGTTCTTCAGGTGCCACTTGACCGTTCCGTCGCCGATGTCGAGGCGTCGCGCTATCTCCTTGTTCGTGAAGCCGCGCGCCAGCAGGGCCAGGACGTCGATTTCGCGAAGCGTGAGAATAGTCGGGTCGGGGTGCTCCACGCCGCCTTGCGGGCTCGGCGCCGGCGGCGGGGTTTCCGAGGCGAGCCGATCCTGGTCGGAACCGACCGTGATGGCGCGCAGCAGCCGCGGCTGGAGCGTGTCGCACGCGTGGCGCAGGAGACGCCGCAATCCCAGCGTTCGCGCCAGGCTGGCCACGTCGTGCAGGTCCGGCGCGACCTCGCCGGTCAGATCGTGGATCGCTGCCGCGCGCAGCAGGCACGCCTCGAGCTCGAGCCGGCGGAATCGGCCTGACCGGGCGAAGACTATCGCATCTTCGCACCGTTTCCTGGTCTCGACGGGGCGGCGGCGCGACCAGGCCACTCGCCCTTCCAGAAGGGAGAGTATCGCATGCGCGCGGGGTCCGTTCAGGCTCTGGCTGGGAACGAGGGTATCGACCCGGCCGCGCAGATCCATCGCCAGCTGCTCGCAGATCTCGAGCCGTCCCGCCTTGGCATGCAGCCGGATCAGCTCGGCCGTCGCCATCGCCTCGATCCGGATGAGCCCGGACTTGCGCGAAAGCGACTGGAGACGTTCCAGCAGGTCGAGCGCGCGGCTCGGCTGACCATCATGTTCGGCCAATGCCGCGGCTGCGATGAAGCCGAAGGCGAGCTCGTCGGGCATCGGCGCCCGATCGAGCAGGTCCATCCGGTCCGCCAGAAGATGGCGTGCCAGCTCGTAGTCCTCGCCCTCGACGGCTGCGACGGCGAGCGTGAACGCGGCCAGACACGCCGGAACGCTGCGGCGCCCTTCCGAGCTTTCGAAATAGCGCAGCGCCGGCATCAGCAGGTCGGCGGCCAGCAGCGGCTGGCCGTCCTGCAGCTGGATCACTGCCGCAAGGTGATATGTCGCGCTCTCGATAAATGCCGGTCCACCGATCTGCAGGGTCGGTACGGCGTGCGGCGCGTTCCCCTGGCTGCGGAACCCGAGGCTCTGCAGCCATGCCTTAACGTTCGCGTAGCCCATCCGTATCGCCGGCTCGTCATAGCAGGGCCCGTCCCACCATTCTGCCAGGGCTCGAGCCGCCTCGTCGGGATCATCCGCGTGGTTCGCCCGCAGGGCGCGGACGAACGCCACGGCGAACCGCGCGTTGCGTTCCGACGAGCCGGAGAACTCCTCGACACGGCCCTCGACCTTCGGCCCGCCGATGGCCTCGCGCAACGCGAAGGGCACCCGCAGCATCTCGCGGTTGGCGATCTCGCCGCGATCCAATCGCGCCAGCCAACCGTCGATCACGTCGAATCTGCCAAGCGCGATCAGGGAGACGACGCATTTCTCGATCGCGGTGAACGCCAGGTCGCTCAGCCCTGCGGCGAGTGCGTGTGCCACCGCATCCTCGAACTCGGCGTGGTCGAGAAGCCAGACGGCGGCACGCGAATCGAGCTGTATCCTGCGGGGGAGCGGGAGCCGCGCGATGTCCAGCTTGAGGCGATCGTGGACGAGGCGGTGCAGCTCGCACCAGCCGGCATCCCGGTCCTCCACCAGAAGCGGTGCCGAGGTTCGCAGCCGTTCCAGCAGCCGGGCCCCCTCCGGTCCGGCGACCGCTTCGCAAAGCCCTGGATGCAGGCGGCGAAGATGACCGACATCCAAAAGGAAATCCCGCATCTCCGCACCCAGCCTGTCCACCGCCGCCTCGATGAGGTACTCGCCCACCTGGCGCGACGCCTGCTCGATCACGGCGTCGGCTACCGGCCGCGCTTCCGCGGTCATGGCCGCCAGATTGCGTTCCGCATGGCCCGTCTTCTGCAGGGCCGCGCAGAAGAGTTCCAGTCCCATCGGCCAGCCGCGCGTATGGTCGTGCACCTGCGCGCCAGTCTCGAACCGGATCTTGATCGGCAGGCGCCGGGTGAGATACGCGTCCGTTTCCTCGACGGTGAAGACGACGTCCTGCTGCTTGAGCACGGCCGCCTGGCCGTACGCTTGCAACTCGGCAAGCCATGCGAACGGGACGGTCGAACGCGTCCCCAGGAAGACCCGGCCGTTGGGGGGAACGTTCGAGATGATGAGGCGAATGAGATCCGTTGTCTCGACGGCGCTGGGCTGATCGAGATTGTCCAGAACAAGGTACAGGGCGCGCGCGAAGCTGAGCCATTCGTTGAGCAGCGCTTCGGCCAGCCGGCGGCGGCCGTCGCGCGTCGCGCACGCGCCGGCATCGATGTCGATCTTCTGGCGTCCGGTCGCCGTGGCGATCGCCGTGGCGAACCCCTCGAGCAGGTCCGCCGCTCCATCCGACGCATGAAGGCTCAGCCAGCCGACCGCCGCCCCCTGCAGCCCCGCCGCCTTCCGCCACTGACTTAGCAGGACGGTCTTGCCGCAGCCCGCCGGCGCCTCGATGGCCACGACGGGCATCTCGGACCATATGCCGAACGGAAGCCCGAGGCGCGGCCTGAGGATGAAGTCCTTGCGCAGTCGCGGCGGAGTTGTCCGCCAGAACGGCGCCGGTTCGCCGTCGTGCCGGACGGCATCCGCATGCCCGGGCGCACTTGCCTCGCGCTGCACCGAAGGCCGTAGCTTGCCGGTCATTCCTCTCGTCTCAACCCCGTTCCGCGGCCTGGGAAGGGACATGCCCCCCCTCCTCGTCGCGAACGCGCTAATCGCCCGCAGCGTATCCGATTTTGCCGGTGAAGACCAA
The DNA here is from genome assembly GCA_020852215.1 of Lysobacter sp. Taxonomy (GTDB): domain Bacteria; phylum Pseudomonadota; class Gammaproteobacteria; order Xanthomonadales; family Xanthomonadaceae; genus Lysobacter_I. The sequence goes on from JADZBF010000207.1 coordinate 22,593, forward strand.
TCGATCGGGGCGCGTTCCGGCGGGCGCCATCCCACCGGTACATCACAGGAAGTTCAGCCGGCACGCCTTGTCGAAGAAGCGCAGGGTGATCGGGTCCGTTTCGCGGCTGCGGATGGCGACGTGCAGCGGCAGGGACGGCAGGCGATCCTGCACGAAGACCGGCGCCAGCATGCGGCTCGCGATACCCGGTTCGGCGAGGCGCCGCGACGTGACGGCGATGCCGCCGCCACCGGCGACGATCTGGAGCAGCGACTGGGCGTTGTTGCACCGATGAACCGAACGATCGCTGCGCAGGCCCGGCAGGGCATCGTGCATGACATGGTACAGCGGCGAATGCGGCGGCAGGGTCCAGATCGGCAGGTCGCTGTCGGCCACCCGTTCGCCCGCCGCGATCGTTGCCGCGAGTGCGGGGCTCGCCACCCAGACCAGATCGATCGACCCAATCGCTGAGACCCGCATGTCCGGTCCCCCGGCGGCACCCGGCAGGAAGATGATGTCGAACCGCGACGTCGCACGCCCGTGCAGCAGGTCGGCCGTCAGATCGATATCGATCGCGATCGACACGAGCGGCATCAATGCCTGCATCTCGACGACATAGGCCGGCAGGAAGATGGCCGCGGGGATCTCGCCCGATCCGACGCGCACCGTCCCCCGGATCGCGTCGCCGGCGGGAAACGCGGACTCAAAGGCCTGGAGCAGCGCCTCCGCCCGCCGGACCACGTCGCGCCCCTCAACGGTCAGCACCATCGCTCGCCCTTCCTTTCGAAACAGCCGTATCCCGGTGCGTGCCTCAAGCTCGCGCACGCGGCCCGAGATGGAGGGCTGCGTCGTGTTCAGGCGCTCCGCTGCCGCGCGAAACGTGCCAAGCCGCGCGATCCACACCAGGGTTTCGAGATGGTGGAGGGCAATGCGATGCATAGGCGTGCCTTATCAGAAATGTACCGAACAAATAATTAGTGCCGATGTCGAGCGGGCAATATCTGCGACTCCGCTTACCGGAGAACGCTTTATGGCGAACAAGCACTATCGCGATGCAGCCGCTGCCCTGGAGGGCGTGCTTTTCAACGGAATGACGATCTGCGCGGGAGGCTTCGGGCTCTGCGGCATTCCCGAGCGGCTGATCGACGCGATCCGCGAGGCGGGCACCACCGGGCTGACGATCGCCAGCAACAATGCCGGGATTGACGGCGAGGGGCTCGGCAAGCTGCTGCGCACGCGGCAGGTCGCCAAGATGATCTCCAGCTACGTTGGCGAGAACAAGGAGTTCGAGCGCCAGTATCTGAGCGGCGAGCTGGAAGTGGAGTTCTGCCCGCAGGGCACGCTCGCCGAGCGCTGCCGCGCTGGCGGCGCGGGCATCCCCGGTTTCTACACCAAGACGGGCGTCGGTACGCTCGTGGCCGAGGGCAAGGAGGTGAAGACCTTCGACGGCGAGGACTATATCCTCGAGCGCGGCATCCGCGCAGACTTGTCGATCATCAAGGGCTGGAAGGCGGACGAGAGCGGGAATCTGATTTTTCGCAAGACGGCGCGCAATTTCAATCAGCCGATGGCGACCGCGGGCCTCATCTGCGTCGCCGAGGTGGAAGAGGTGGTGCCGGTGGGCAGCCTCAATCCGGACCATATTCACCTGCCCGGCATCTATGTGAAGCGGATGATCGTGGGCAGCCCTTACGACAAGAAGATCGAGTTCCGCATGACTCGTGCGAGGGAGGCCGCCTGATGCCCTGGGACCGGAACGGGATGGCGGCGCGCGCGGCCAAGGAACTGCGCGACGGTTATTACGTGAACCTCGGCATCGGCATTCCGACCTTGGTCGCCAACAACATTCCCGACGGAATGACCGTCACGCTCCAGTCGGAGAACGGCATGCTCGGCATCGGTCCGTTCCCGTACGAGGACGAGATCGACGCCGACCTCATCAACGCCGGCAAGCAGACGATCTCGGAGCTGCCGCAGTCGGCCTATTTCGGCTCGGAGCAGAGCTTCGCGATGATCCGCGGCGGGCACATCGACCTGACCGTGCTGGGCGCGATGGAGGTGGCGGAGAACGGCGACATCGCCAACTGGATGATCCCGGGCAAGATGATCAAGGGCATGGGCGGTGCGATGGACCTCGTCGCCGGTGTCAAGCGCGTCATCGTGGTGATGGAGCACAATTCCAAGGACGGCGGCCCCAAGTTTGTGGCGGAATGCACGCTGCCGCTCACCGGCAAGAACGTAGTCGACATGATCGTGACCGACCTCGCGGTGTTCCGGCGGCCCGACCATCGCGCGCCGTTCGAGCTAGTGGAACTCGCCCCCGGCGTGACGCCGGAGGATATTCGGGTGCGGACCACCGCTCGGTATGTCTGAAAAGCGCGGCGTTTCGTGCCGCTCTGTCATCAGGAACCTATATGCACGCCTATCGCCCGCCCACCGAGGATTACGCTTTTCTCCTAAGCCACGTGCTCAGCTTCGATGCCGTCATGACCGAGCTCGGCGTGGAGGTGGACACCGGCCTTGCGGTGGCCGTGCTGGAGGAGGGCGGGCGGTTCTGCGCCGAGCGGCTGCAACCTATCAACCGCCAGGGCGATGAGCACGGCAGCGCCCTGACCGACGGCGAGGTCACCACGCCGCCCGGGTTCGCCGAGGCGTATCGCGCGTTCGCGGCGGCGGGCTGGACCGCGCTGGCGGCCGATACGGCGTATGGCGGGCAGGGGCTCCCCTTCGTCCTCCAGCTATGGCTCGACGAGATGCTTGCGGCCACAAACCTCGCGCTCAGCCTGGTTCCCGGCCTCACGCGCGGCGCCGCCGACGCGATCGGCGCACATGCCAGCGAGGAGCTCAAGGCGACCTATCTGCCGCGCATGGTGAGCGGGGAATGGACCGGGGCGATGGCGCTGACGGAGAGTGGCGCCGGGTCCGATCTTGCCTTGCTGAAAACCAAGGCGGTGCGGCAGGCCGACGGCAGCTACGCCGTCACGGGCACCAAGATCTTCATCTCTTCCGGCGACCATGACCTCGGCGGGCCCATCGTGCACCTCGGGCTGGCCCGCCTGCCGGATGCGCCAGACGGGGTGAAGGGCATCAGCCTGTTTCTGGTGCCCAAGTTCCTTCCCGACGAAGCCGGCGGCCACACGCGGCGCAACGCCATGTCGGTCGGAGCTCTCGAGAAGAAGATGGGCATTCATGCCCAGCCGACATGCGTGATGAACTACGACGGTGCCACCGGCTGGCTCGTCGGCGAGGTTAACCGCGGGCTGGCCGCCATGTTCACCATGATGAATGCCGAGCGGCTGATGGTGGGGATGCAGGGCGTCGGCTTAGCGGGAGCGGCCTACGAGCAGGCCGCCGCCTATGCGCGCGAGCGCCTGCAGGGGCGCGGTGCCGATGCTGCGCGCGGACCGGTGCCGATCATCGAGCATGCCGACGTTCGCCGCATGTTGCTCGGATACGTGCGTTCGTCGAGGGCTCACGCGCGCTGGCCGGCTGGACCGCGATCGAGTTCGCGCGCGCAGTGCATCACCCCGACGCGAGCCAGCGCGCGCGATCGGACGCACTCGTCGCGCTGCTGACGCCGGTGGTGAAGGCGGGCTTCACCGACCTGGGCTTCGAAAGCGTCGTGCAGGCGCAACAGGTGTTCGGCGGTCATGGCTACATCCGCGAATCGGGAATGGAGCAATATGTTCGCGACGCGCGGATCGCCCAGCTATACGAGGGCACCAACGGCGTGCAGGCGATGGACTTGGTCGGGCGCAAGCTAGCGCTGGGTGGCGGGACGGTCGTGGACGGGTTCCTGCGCACAATCGCAGCGGACCTCGCCGCATGCGGAGGCGAAACGTCGGACGCAGTCGGCGCTGCGTTGGCGCTGCTGGCCGAGGCGACCGAGACGCTTAAGACCGCCGAAGCCGAGGCGGCAGGTGGCGCCGCCGTCGAGTACCTGCGGTTGTTTACCCTCGTCGCGATCGGATGGATGTGGGTCCGCATGGCCGCAGTGCCGGGCGACACGCCGCAGCATCGGGCGAAGCGCGCCCTCGCCAGTTTCTACGCCCAGCGTGTCCTGCCGCAAGCACGGGGACTCGCGGATGCGGTGAAGGCCGGCCCTGCATCGTTGTTTCTGCTGTCCGCCGAAGCCCTGTGACGTTCAACATGTGACGCCGGTCGGCAATGGCTTGATCTGGCCCGCCCCGCGACGAACGAGTGCGCGGTCGGGCCGGCACGGCGGCCGACTGCGGCTCGCAACCCCTGAACAACGGCCGCGCCGTCGCGTGCTCATGCGTTGGGCACATCGCTCGCATATTTGGATCCGAGGCGGATAGCGGCGAGGTCGGCACCTTTCGGCCACCGCGACTGATCCTTGTTGATCTCTCGGAATCCCGCCGCCAGCTTGTTGTGAAAGTCGGGATCGGGATCGTCGGTGAGCTGGAAACCGAACGCCGACTGAATGACGCTCCTCGCGGTATAATCCTTGTCGATCGCGACATGCTCGGCCAGCGTCTCCCACTCCCGCAGCGCCTCGAGATCCCGCAATCCGTAGATCACGGCCTCATCCCACTCGGTTTCGTTTACTTCGGGACCGACATATCTTAGCGGACCGTGAAAAAAGATCATATTTC
>JADZBF010000208.1 GCA_020852215.1 Lysobacter sp.
AAGAAATTGCGGTTCTTCACGAAGTCTTCGGCGTAGGTTTCGTAGCCGCTGTGACGCCAATCGCCGAGCAAGGGGTTGTTGATGAAATTGGCGGCGTGCATGGGTTGGCACAGGTCGGTCAGATAATGCAGCGTCAGTCCAAGATGCACGAAGGCTTCGGCGTGGCGATGCGCGCCTTCGCGATACATGCGAACGCTGCCGTCGAAGGTCTCGGTGCCTTTGGACACCGCGTTATTCGGATACCAAGCGCTGGGCCAGGGAAAACTGGTGCCGGTGTCCGGGTTGTAGAAGTGGTAATAGAACATCGCCCAGATCGGATGCGTCGGTTTCCAGTCGTCCCACTCGTCCGCGCCTTTGAGGCCTTCGGCGATTTTTTTCGAGCCGCGATCCCACATTTCCGAGATGAAGAGCGCTTCCCGTGTGGGATTTTCCATGTGACGCAGGTAGTGAACGGCCATTTCGACGATGCGGAAGTGCGTGTACTCGTTCCACAGAGCGCCGACGTTGTCTTCGGTATGCGTCGCCGAATGGTCGTGCGAATGCGAATGCCCATAGGACGGGCCGCAACAGCAGGCAACATGCCCGTCGGGGGCATCGGCGGCGTCTGCCAGTACCGGCACGAACGTGAAGCGCTCCGCCGCATCCAGACCGGATGCGGTTGCCGAGAACGTCGATGCGGAATCGCTGTCGGTGCCGATAAACGCATCGCCCGCGACGAAGCGGAAACCGAAATGCGTGTCCGTGTCGTCGCTGCGGGTGAGTTGGAACGTTTGCTGCGGGCCGATCTCGCCGGTTTTCAGCGACAGACGCGCGTCGTCCTCGACCGACAGCCATTCCAGCGAATCCGGCGTTCGCAACGCGAACAGGTCCGGATGCATCATCGTCAAGCGAAACGGCTGGGCGCTCGCCGCATCGACGCTGAGCGCGACATGCCCATCGTCGTGTCTCGCGAGGCCGACGGGCCGATCGTCCCGGGTTCTGATTTCGACTAAAATTTCCGTGTGCGCAGCTTCCTGCGCGGTGCGTTCGTGTTCCATGATTTCATCCTTGTTGAGTGATTTGCCCCGAGGGCGATGATGCTGCTGGCCGAACTGCGGAGTCGGCGACATGCGGGGCGAACACAAACGGGTCGTGAACCCTGGATCCCCCCGTATCCAGCGAACGCCGCGGAGCCATACTATCGGTAACGCGCGAAACGCACCTCCGCCACCAATACGCAAGGCAAGAGAACGACGGACATGACCAACAGCCCCCCTCGCCACGCGCCTCAATTGAAAATCCCCGCTACTTACATGCGCGGCGGTACGTCGAAGGGCGTGTTCTTCCGGCTGGACGATTTGCCGGAAACAGCGCGCGGTCCCGGCCCGGTGCGCGATGCGCTGTTGATGCGGGTGATCGGTAGCCCCGATCCGTACGCCAAACACACCGACGGCATGGGCGGCGCGACATCGAGCACCAGCAAGTGCGTGATCATTTCGCGCAGTAGTCGACCGGATCACGATGTCGATTATCTGTACGGCCAAGTGTCGATCGACACCGCGTTCGTCGACTGGAGCGGCAAGTGCGGCAATCTGTCGACCGCGGTCGGGCCGTTCGCGATCGCGAACGGTTTCATCGACACGTCGCGGTTGCCGGAGAACGGCACGTTCCCGGTGCGCGTATGGCAAGCGAACATCGGCAAGACCATCGTCTGTCATGTGCCGATCGCGAACGGCGAAGTGCAGGAAACCGGCGATTTCGAGCTGGACGGCGTGACCTTTCCGGCGGCGGAGATCGTGCTGGAATTTATCGATCCGGCGGACGAGGGCGAAGGCGAGGGCGGCGGCGCGGCGGTTCAAAACAGCATGTTCCCCACCGGCAACCTGGTCGACGATCTGGATGTGCCGGGCATCGGCACGCTGAAGGCCACGATGATCAACGCCGGTATCCCCACCGTGTTCGTGCGCGCCGCCGATCTGGGCTACACCGGCGCCGAATTGCAGGACGCGATCAATGGCGATGCGAAGGCCTTGGCGATGTTCGAAACGATTCGCGCGCACGGCGCGGTGCGGATGGGCTTGATCGCGGACGCGGCCGATGCGGCGAAACGCCAGCACACGCCGAAGGTGGCGTTCGTGGCGCCGCCGGCCGATTACACGGCCTCCAGCGGCAAGCGCATCGCGGCCAGCGAGATCGATCTGCAGGTGCGCGCGCTGTCGATGGGCAAACTGCATCACGCGATGCTGGGCACGGCGGCGGTCGCGATCGGCACCGCGGCCGCGATTCCGGGCACCCTGGTCAGCGAAGCCGGCGGCGGCGCGCGCACGGCGGTACGTTTCGGGCATCCCTCCGGTACCTTGCGCGTCGGTGCGGAAGCGGCGCTGGTCGATGGGCAATGGACCGTGCGCAAAGCGGTGATGAGCCGCAGCGCCCGCGTATTGATGGAAGGCGCGGTGCGGGTGCCGGCGGACTTCGCGCGCGCCGAATAACCGCACTGCGGCGTACGGATGCCGAACGGCATCCGAAGCCCGAACGGACTGCTTGTCGATTGCGGCGCCTCGTGGCAGAGTCGGTGGCAGTGGCCGCACGGCCAAATCGTTTAGGAGTCCGCGTCGTGATCGATCCGGACGGTTACAGACCCAATGTCGCGATCGTGCTGATGCGCCCGGATGGCCGGGTGTTCTGGGCGCGGCGTGTCCGTCGCGACGGCTGGCAGTTCCCGCAGGGCGGGATGAACAGCGACGAGACGCCGCTGGAGGCGATGTATCGCGAATTGCGCGAAGAAACCGGGCTGTTGCCGGAGCACGTGGATGTGCTCGGCACCACGCCGGGCTGGTTGCGCTATCGCTTGCCCGCGCGCGCCGTGCGCCGCAACGACCGCATGGTCTGCATCGGCCAGAAACAGGTGTGGTTCCTGCTGCGCTTCGTCGGCGAGGAGAGCGACCTGCGGCTCGACCTGACCGAAAAGCCCGAGTTCGACCACTGGCGTTGGGTCGATTTCTGGTACCCGCTGGAGCATGTGGTCACCTTCAAACGCGGGGTCTACGCCAATGCCTTGCAGCATCTGGCGCCTTTCGCCCGACAGATCGCCGGGATGCAGGCCATTCCGGCCCAGACGCTCGAGGTCGGGCGTTGGCAGCAACGGCAACGGCGGCGGTTCCGGCAACGTCGCCAGAACGGCGGCGG
>JADZBF010000209.1 GCA_020852215.1 Lysobacter sp.
CGATGAGAAATACACCAGTAAGCGTTATGCCTCTGGAGAAATCGCAGGTGGATCAGAAGAGGAAGATAGGGTCAGGACTTGGTTCGCGACATACCGTAATGCAGAGAATCTGGATCAAATTACGCTTGTTGCCGAATGTCACACGGAGTATTGGCGTCTATCGGTGATCGTAGGTTTCTTGGGCGAGACCTCCATTGCTTTCCCCGACGCGAGGACATTGTTCAAGTCGATCTCCGACGCCAGTCTCGATTCGAAAGAATCGGTCGACACCGCGAGCCTCAGAAAATTGCTCGTCGATGAGTTCGAGAAATTTGTTTTCGATAACGCGCTTCCGGAAAAAGAAGGTTTGAATGATGCCGTCAAAAAAATCGTGGAGCAATGCTTCTGTAATTTTATCGGGTCGATATTTTGGAAGCCGATCAACCCGGGGGATTCCCCTGATTTCGACATCAAAAACAATGGAGTATGGAGCGATGAAAAGTTCGATTGCGAAGACAAGGGATTGATCAGGAATCTATGGCCGATCATCGACGCTATACAAGGGTCTAGCTCTAAAAAACCGGGTTTTCAAGAGTACGAAATGACGGCCTCTTATTTTCTCAAGGGAAGGGCGATTTATTCGTCGTCGCTTGGGCACCCAATCACGCCGTCGTCTAATCGTACCAGGTTAGTGCCGGTCGTGTACTCGTTATTCGTCTGCGTTTCCGACGCATGGCAAATAGGTCGATTGCTGGACACGGTTCATAGTATGGGAGTTTTGCGTATCGCCGCGCTTAGGAACATCGATAAAATCAGCGATGCATCGAAAGAATTAGCCGACATTCGCTCATCCATTCGCGATAGCGGTAGTCTGAATATCAAGACTTTGCAGAAGCAGATGGATGAGTTGCTCAAAAAAGATGCCTCATGGCGTATAGAGCGATCGCAAAGATACTGGAAACAGTTTCTCGCGCGAGTCGATAGGGTTCGGATTGTCAGAATCGAGGGGTTTCAACCTTATGATGTATTCGTCAACCGAAGAATCGGAGACACGATCACGTTTATCGAAAGTACGGGAAAACAGCTCGCCAATATAAGAAAGGAAATTGATTTTCGCTACCAAATGATGCAGACCGAGAGTCTTGAAAAAAACATCAATTACATTACTTCGCTTCAAAAAGCGGGCGAATTGCTGCTTCTTTTTCCTCTGTCTTACTATTCTTATATGATGTACGAAAAAATTTATCAAAAAATTTCAAAAATAACCGGCCATGAGAACAAGTTTATTGAGTTGGGAATCATTGTCTTGGCCTTTTTGTCGGCATGGGGGATGATATTGTACGCGGAGAAAAAGTTTCACAAAAACGAAAAAGCGGCAGCTTCTTCAGGCATGGTGATTCGTTTGAAAGAACGCCTTGAGCGGTTCAAAACGAGCAGGCACTATTGGCACGCCTGGGTGTTATTCGCCATAGCCGCGGTGGTGTTGGCGAGCCTCATCGTGCACGGGCCGATCGCGCAGGATCAGGATTACCATCGCTTCGCGGATGCGCGCCATCTTTGCGGCATCTCCAATTTCTGGAATGTCGTGACGAATCTGCCGTTTCTGCTGTTCAGCGGATGGGGTTTGAACGTTCTGTATCGTCGGCGCACGGCCGCGCTGCCGATGCGAACGGCGTACGCGACGTTCTTCGTCGGCGCCTCAGCGGTGGCGTTCGGGTCGGCGTATTACCACCTCGATCCGAGCGACGCCTCGCTGGTCTGGGATCGTTTGCCGATGACGATCGCGTTCATGGCGTTTTTCGCGGCGCTCGTGGGCCGTCACATTCGCTCGACGCTCGGTGAGCGCGCATTGCTGCCGTTGCTGCTTATCGGCCTGCTGTCGGTGGTGTGGTGGCGGGCCGTGGGCGACTTGCGGCCTTATTTGGCGGTTCAATTCCTGCCGATTCTGCTGATTCCCGCGATGCTGCTGATGTATCCGACGAACGTGCGCGGAACGCGATATTTTTGGACGGTCCTGGGGCTGTATGCGCTCGCCAAAGCGCTGGAAACCTACGATGCATCCGTGTATGACGCGCTGGGCATGAGCGGGCATGCCTTGAAGCACATGTCCGCAGCGCTCGGCGTCGCGTGCGTGGCGCTGGCCGTGCGCGCGCAGATGCCCGAGACCACGCCGTGATCGTTAGAGAGATAACGCGTCGGACCGCCGCGAATCGCAGCGCGCTGCTCTTTCGAGCATTCCCGTTCGCATGCGATGATCGCTCGCGATCGACAAGGAGGTGGCCGTCCCAAGCGGTGGCGCTCGACGAGACGAGCGCCATCAACAGCGCGGACGGGACCCATAGCTTCCGATACTTTTCACGATCCGCTTCTTGATGTCGCATGCCCCTTGCTGGCCGAATATAGTCAGACGCAAACGCCGCGAAATGCGCGCGCGTTCACGTTTTCGCGGGTCGCGGCGGTGCGTGCCGCGATGCCGGCCTCACTCCACCGAGGGCTGCGCGGGCTGGTTGCGCAGCACCAGGATGACTTGATTGATCATGTTGATGAGACGCTGGCTGCCGGCCGGATCTTCCGTCACCAAGTCTTTGACCACCGAGAAAAGATGGTTGTTGCCGTTACGCAATACCAGCTTGACCCGCGTGCCTTTCCAGAAAGTCTTGTCGATCTCGCCGCGATCGATATCCTTGAGATAATAATTGAAGATCAAGGTGCCGAGATTATCTTCGGCGAATACGCGTTTGGTCGTCAGCGTCAGAAGATAGAGGCCATAGAGAAGGTCCTCCGCCGGCTTGGTCTTGCAAACGGCTTGAAACTTGACTGTTTCGTTCGGCCCCAAAATCACTTGCGTCATGCGTCCCCCTCATTGGATTTGAATAGAAAACCGTCGCGATACAACTCCATGTAACCGCACGAGTTGCAGGTCGCGACGAAAAGCTTGATGAAACCGCCGTCTTCGTCGACATCGCCGAATCCCTCGTCCGCGTGCAGCGTGAAGCGCGCGCTTGGGACATTCAGTATTTCGTCGTCGCAATTGATGCAGTATGCGGTGACTTTGCCGCCGTGTTTTTCGCTGGCGCGTATCGGCATCTTAACCCCAACTTTGTTCGGACGAGACGTTGCCGGCCTCGTGATCGGTGGATGCCGCTGCGTCGCTGCCGTCCTGCTTCTTTCTGGGCGGCGGTGTCGGTTCCGGCGGCGGCGCGGGCGGTGGTGAATCCTCGAACCATGTCGACATGGTGTTGCTCCGATAAAGTGGATGCGGATGGCGGCCTTGGTGCGACTGCCGACATGCGTTCATGCGCGCCGGCGACGGGCGATGCGGGGTCAGTCGTCTTTCGTGACGCGCGAATCGTGCTTGCCTTGCCTCTTGTCGGTTTTATCCAACGCATGCCGGTCTTTTTGTGCGTTGATGCGGTTCATGTCGCCGTGTCGGCCTCTCCGCCTTCGGGTTCGCTGTCTTCGCTGGATGACGCTTCCGCGTAATCATGATCGGAGAAATCACCTGATGCTTCGTCGTCTCCCGCTGAGGCGACGAGCTGGCCCATGCGGTGGTCTTCGTGTTCGGGCGCTGGCGGCGAGCCGATGTTCCAATCGAGGTTGCCGGCTTGCACCGGGTCCGGGACGCCGGGCAGGCGACGATCCGATGCATCGTTCACCTGTCGCATCGTGATCTTATTTTGGTGGTTGCCCGATCGAACGGGCTTCTTTGCGCCCGGACGCGCGTCAGCATCGTCGAACCAATCCGACATGTGCATATCCCCCTGTCCCACTTCCCCTGTCCCATTGTAGTGCTGCGATCACTTTAAACATCATGCATCGTCGAAGCATCCTTCGACCTCTTCCTGCGGGAGGTGCACGCGTCCCGAGTGTTCACTGCCCACGACGGAACTTGGACTTAAACGCGATAAACGGCGTCAATCGGCCAAGGTAGACTTGTCGTGCTCGTTGGGCGATGGGAATGATTGCCTTCGCTTGGCCGCATGGCCGCCCCCCCTGGCTCGCTTTCGGCTGAATCGCGTGCGACCGGTGAGGAGCGCGCGAGGTCGTCGCTGCGGAGGCGTGGCTATACTCGCCCGGCCAAATTTGGAGCGCTTCCCCCATGATCCGCGCCCGTGCCTTGTTCGCCGTTTCGGCCCTGCTGATCGCTTCGATTCTGCCGCTGCACGCGCAGACGCCGACCCCGACCCCGGATTGGGCGGAGCTCAATCGCCGCACCATCGCGTTGTACGGTCAGGGGCAATACGATGAAGCCGCCGCCGCCGGACGCGAGGCGCTCGACGCCGCCGAGCGTGCGGGCGGCCGGGAACATGCCGACACATCCACCAGCCTGAATAATTTGGCGTTGATCCAACAAACCCGCGGGGATTACCTCGCCGCCGAGACGCTCTATACGCGCGCGCTCGCCAATTACGAGAAAACCCTGGGGCCGGACGACCCGACGACGGCCGGGACCTTGGCGAATCTCGCGTTCTTGTACGACCTGCGCGGCGATCGCGCACGAGCGGAGCCGATGTTGAAGATTCAAACGACCGCCTTCGGCCCGGATGCGGCAGCGGTGGCGGTCACGGGCAACAACCTCGCCGAACTGTTGCGCAAGAGCGGTCGCCACGAGGAAGCGGAGCGGCTGTTTCGGCGCGGTATCGCGATCGATGAGGCGCTGTACGGCGCCGAGCGGCTCGAACTGGCGTATCCGTTGTGCAGCCTCGCCGAGATTCGTCTGGCGGCGGGCGATTTCCAGCAAGCCGACGCGTTGTACGCGCGCGCGCTGATCCTCCGCGAGAAGGCGCTCGGCGCGGAACATCCGCTCGTCGCGCTCACGCTCAACAACTATTCGGCGGTTCCGAACGCCCAACGCGATTTCGCCCGCGCCGAAACCTTGTTGCGACGCGCGCTGGCCATTCGCGAAAAGACATTCGGGCCGGAGCACCTGGAGACGGCGTACACGATGAACAATGTCGCGATGCTGCGGTTCGCGCAGGGCGATCGCGAAGGCGCCGAGGCGTTGTTGGCCCGCGTGCTTGGAACCGTGGAGCGCGCGCGCGGCGTCGAACACCCGGAGACCGTCGCCATCCGCAAGAATCTCGACGCGGTACGCGAACGCACACCATAGTTTTTGCTACGCCGTGCCCGAGTCTCGCCGGGGCGAGTGAGGAAAGCCCCGAACGCTGTTGTCCTGACAGCGCTCGGACATCGCGCACCCGGCATGGCCGGACGCGGCCCTCTGGCGCCATCGGTTGCGCTGGAACCGCGTGCGCGCGTTGCTCGGCGCGCGAAACTTCCATCGATAGGCAGCGTCGTTCGCGCATCGCTCGATGCGAATTCGCCGCCCACGCGCGCTTCGTTCCGGCTACGATAGCCGCATTCAATTTCCGGAAATCGATCGATGTTCAAGGCCGCTGCGATTTTGGTGGGCATCGTCAATTTTGCGATGGGCTTGATCTGGTTTTTCGAGCCGCAAATTCCGCTCACGCTGTGGGGTATCGTGCAAACCAGCCAAGATATGGTGGTGGAGCGTCGGCTGGGTATCGTGATCATCATCTACAGCCTGGTGCTGTTTTTTTCCTGCAACGCACCGCCATCGCCGGCGCGCAGCGCGATTTCGTACGCCGTCGTCTTCGGCGGCATCGCGGTCGGCACAATGAATGTCTACGATTTGTTTTACAGCGGCACCAGCAGCGGTATCGCGTCGGCCATCGGCATCAATTACTTGACATCGCTCGCGTTCGCGCTGATCGAGTGGAGAACGTATCGCGACCGCAAGCAGGCGGAAGCGTCCGAGACAGCGTCTTGATAACGAGGTTCTTCCGACGCGAGCCGTGCGCGAGGTCGGGGGCGCAATTCGAACGGAGTTCGCGATGAACGAGCGGTTTTTTTGGATGTTGATGATGCAATGGATCGCGTGCGGCGCCGTGATCACGGTGTTGCTGGGGTGGGTATCGATGCAGCGCGACCGTCGACCCGATGCGTCCGATCATCGAACGCTGCGCATGCCGCTGGCGTATGCCATCGCCGGCGCGATCGGCGTGGTTTTTTTCCTCGGCGCGTTGGCGCTGTCCCATACGTACGCCGCCGAGTGGCGCCATGCGCTGACCGATGCCGTGTTCCTGCTGTTCGCGGCGCTGTCGTGTTGGGCCTTGAGCGACTTCGCGCTGTTTCGCCTTCGCGTCGATACCGCGGGCGTTTCGACGCGCACGCTGTCGGGTGGCTGGCGCACGTTGGCGTGGTCTCAGGTCCGCGAAGTGCGTTACTCGACGATACTGTCGTACTTTCGACTGCGCGCCGCCGATGGCGCGACCGCGAGGGTGCCGGTGACGGCGCTCGGGTTGCCGGCGTTCGCGCAGCTCGCTTTGCGGTTCGTGCCCGACGCAGCGCTGGATGGACTCACGCGCAAGCAGTTGGACGAGACCGCTGCCGGTCGGCCGCCGCCGATGTTCTGATCGTTGGGGCGTCCGTTTACTTGCCGATTACTTGCCGAGCCAATAAGCGATCGGCAATGCGACCGCATACCACGCCCATTCCGCGCCGCTGTTGGCGAGTTCGGTCAGCGTCCACGCCAGATGCGTGCCGAGACGGAACGTGGAATCGATGAACCCGAACCCCAACGCCAAGCCCATTTGCGTGGAGGCGATACACCAGTTGGCGGCGAGGATCGTCACGACCGTCGACAGTACCGCGATCGTCGCGCGCTGCGCGCCCGGTGCGGCGCGGCCCAAGCGCAGTAAAAACGCGATATCGGCGGCCGCGATCGCCGCCATCCACGCGCACTGACGGTCGCGAATCAGCGCCACGATCACCCAGATGGCGGTCATGCCGAGGATACCGATCGCGGCGAAGAAGGCGGGTGCGACGATGCGCGCGCGCGGCGGCGTGGATGTGACAGTGGCGACGGACATGCGTACAGAGTAGTCGAATCGAAGAGGAAGCGCCTAGCGACAGCGCTGTGCCGATGCCGCGGCGCGCGAAACGAGCGGCCGTGGCCGCGCTGGATGCAGTGGCGCCGCATATCGCGCAAACGACGACGCCCGGCCGCGCTGCGACCGGGCGTCGAGTGCGCGACGGGAGGATCAGAACGTCGCGCGCAGGGTCACGCCGTAGCTGCGATCCGCGCCCGGGATCACGGTCGGAATGCCGAACAGCAAGCCGGTGTTGCCGGCGTCGGTCAGATATTCCTTGTTGGCGAGGTTGTTGCCCCACAGCGCGACTTCCCAACGATCGGCGAACCGCCAGCCGGCGCGCAGATTGAACAAGCCGTAGCCGTCCTGCTCGATGCCCGGCTGATTGTCGTCTTCGAAGAACACTTGGCTGCGCCAGTTGTAGCTGGGGCGCACGTACAAGGTGTCGCCGTTCTGCAGCGGCATGCGCCAATCCAGGCCGAGTGAGAACGACTGCTTCGGCGTCATCCGGAAGCGATTGCCGGCCAGTTCCTGCGCCACGCCGTCGTCGTCGAAGGCGTTGAAGCCGCCGTCGATGAAGCCGTAGTTGAGCCAGCCGTCGACGTTGTCGCTGAAGCGGCCGAACAACGAGGCTTCGAAGCCCAAGGCATGTGCTTTACCGGCGTTCTTGGTGATGAAGAACGGCGGCGGGGTGTCGTTCTGCACCGAGGCCTGGAAGTTGTTGTAGTCGTAGTAGAACAGCGACAGGTCGTACACGAAGCGACCATCGCCCGCCGAACCTTTCATGCCCAACTCGTAGCTCCACACGATCTCGGCCTCCACCTCCTCCGAGCCGAGGTCGCTGACGTTGATCATGTTCGGGCGGCGGCCGCGCGAGACGCTGGCGTAGGTGTTGACGTTGTCGCCCAGCTTGTAGCCCAGCACGGCGCGACCGACCCACGAATTGAAACTGCCGCTGTCGCTGAGCCGGCCGGCGGTCGCTGGGAACAGCAGGTTGGTGCATAGCGTCAGAGGCGCGCAGGCCGGGGTGCCGCGCGCGGATAGTGCGTAGCCCAAACCAGAGCCATTGCCAGCGTCCGCATGGTAGCCGTACTCGACAGACTCATGCGAGCCGCGCAGCCCAAGCGTAAGCGACCACGCATCGTTGAACCGCCAAGTGCCGTCCGCGAACACCTCGAACGCGCGGATATCGACATCGTTACCGAAGGTTTCGCGATGATCGGGATTCAGCGGGAAAGGGAGGAAGCCAAAGATCGGGCTGGTAGTATTCGGCGTCAAATCGGGATTCAGCAGCGGAATGATCGGGAGCGCCCCGCCAGTCTGTGCATTGAGTGTCGGCGACAGCAGCGCATACAACTGGCGCTCGTCGGCTTGATAGTGCAGATCGCGGTTCGCGGTTTCGTCGAAGTACGAGGCGCCGACGAAGCCGGTGAATTTGCCGCC
>JADZBF010000210.1 GCA_020852215.1 Lysobacter sp.
ACTTAGGATTGTCATCCCGAGCGCAGCGAGGGACCTGCTTTTTTGAATCATCGATGTTGCGTGAAGCAGGTCCCTCGCTGCGCTCGGGATGACATCGTAAACATCAGCACTGCTATTTCGATCAGAACCTCAGGAATTCCATACGAAATATGCGCACTGTTCGCGGCGACCTGCTCCAACTTGCGATCGACGGCGAATTCGACGTGATCGTGCATGGCTGCAATTGCATGTGCGCGATGGGCGCAGGCATCGCACGTACAATCAAAGCGCGATTTCCCGAAGCGTACGACGCCGATCTCGCGACGACGAAAGGCGATCGATCCAAGCTCGGCACGATTTCTTTCGCCGGAATCGTCAGATCTGAAGCGCGTTTTGTCATCGTCAACGCATATACCCAGTTCGATTGGCGTGGGGCTAGCGTCCAAGCGGACTATGACGCCATCGGCACCGCAATGCGGGCGATCAAGCATCGATTTTCGGGACAAAGAATCGGATACCCGCGGATCGGCGCTGGTTTAGCCGGAGGCGACTGGACGATCATCGCAATGATCATCGACCGCGCACTCGACGGCGAAACGCATACACTCGTCGAATACGCGCCTTGACGCTTTAAAAGACCAAATACGACGCACACCGCACATGACCACCCTCATCCTCACCGACATCGAAGGCACCACCAGCAGCATCTCGTTCGTGAAGGACGTGCTGTTTCCCTATGCGCGGCGCGCGTTGCCCGGGTTCGTGCGCGCGCGCGGGCAAGAGCCGGAGGTTCGGCGTTGGCTGGACGCCGTGGCGACCGAGCACGGCACGGTCTGCAGCGACGACATGATCGTGGAACTGCTGCAAGGCATGATCGACGAGGATCGCAAGCACACGGCGCTGAAGGCGCTGCAGGGCATGATCTGGCAGGACGGCTATCGCAATGCGGATTTCGCCGCGCATATCTATCCCGACGCCGCCGAGCGTCTGCGCGCGTGGCATGCGGCCGGCATTCCGCTGGCGGTGTATTCCTCCGGCTCGGTGCCGGCGCAACGGATGTTCTTCGGGCATACCGACGCGGGCGACCTCAGTCCGCTGTTCGAGGCCTGGTTCGATACCGAAGTGGGCCACAAACGCGACGCCGCCAGCTACCGCGAAATCGCGCGCAGGCTGAACCGCGCGCCGGGCGAAATTCTGTTTCTCTCCGATGTGGTGGAAGAACTCGACGCCGCCCGCGAGGCCGGCCTGCGCTCCGCGCTCATCGACCGCCGCGAGGATTACCCCGCGCCGCGCGAAGGCGAGGCCGCGCATGGTCATCCGCGGGTCGAATCGTTCCAGGAATTGGCTATCGCCAGCGAGGCCGGAGCGCTTTAATCTGATCGCCGTATGACCGCCCCCGACGCCCAGCCCTTCAGCGACCGCCCCGAAGCGCACGCCGCTCCGGTGCGGAGGCGTCGCGGCCCGCGCGGCCCGGAACTGTGGCAGGCGGCGGTGTTGTGTCTCGTGTTCGCGCTGTGCGGTGCGCTGCAGGCCAGCGCGCGCGAAACCGCGGCCAGCCCGGCGGTGCGCGAACGCGATCGGCAATTGCTCGAAGACACGCTCGCCAAATTGGCGCCGCAGCGCCCGGGCGTGCCGGATCTGTACGTCGTCGGTTTCGCGGGCGACAGCGAAGAGAACGTCTTCCGCAACGAAGTGCGCTATCTGGAAACGCTGATGACGCAGCGCTTCGGTGCGCAGGACCGCGTGGTCGCGTTGATCAATCATCGCGACAGCCTGATGACCGCGCCGCGTCCGTTGGCGACGCTGGACAATCTGCGCGCCACGCTGGCCGGCGTGGCGAAACGGATGGACCCCGAACAGGATGTGCTGCTGCTGTTCATGACCATGCACGGCACACCGGGCCACGAATTGCTGGTGCAAATGGCGCCGCGCTACATCGATTTGATCGACCCGGACGAATTGCGCGAAGCGCTGGACGATGCCGGCGTGCGTAATCGCGTGCTGGTGATTTCCGCCTGCTATTCCGGCGGTTTCGTCTCGAAACTGGAAAGCGACGACACCTTGATCCTCACCGCCTCGCGCAAGAACCGGCCCTCGTTCGGCTGCGGCTCGGAATCGGACGCAACGTATTTCGGCCGCGCCTGGTTGGTGGAAGGCTTGAACGAAACCACCGATTTCGTCGCCGCGTTCGAGGGCGCGCGTACGCGGATCGCGGCACGCGAAAAGGCCGAGGATTTCAAGCCGTCGTTCCCGCAAATCGACATCGGCGCGAATATCCAGGCGCGTCTGCAAGCCTGGCAGACGCAACTGCGCCCCGGCCCGACGCTGGCGTATCCGTATCGCAGCGATGCGAGCAACACGAGCAATGCGACCGCCGAAGCGTCGAAGAACAGCGTGCGCACAAACAACGACGCGGCCACGCCCGCTTCGCGCAGCCCGAACAAAAAGCGCGACGCGACGCCCGACTGAGCGAGGCAGGACTGAGCCGGACCGGACTGAGCGAGGCGCGCGTCGGTCGCGACGCGGCCGCGTTCAGCCGTGGATTTTTTCGCCGCGCGCCAACATCGCGACCAGCGTCTCCACCCGCGATGCGCGCGTGGCGTCGGTCTTCGCGGTTTGCACACGCCAGCACACCGCATAGCGATTGGTCTTGTTCAACGTTTCGAAGAACGCGGCGGCTTTGGGATTGCGCGCGAGCGCCGCGGCCAAGGCGTCGGGCACTTCCATCCGGCTGGCGCCGTCGTAAGCCGCGGCCCAACGGCCATCGGCGTTCGCGGCATCGATTTCGCGCTGCCCGCCCGCGCGCATGCGACCGTCGGCGATCAAACGTTCGACATGGCCGATATTGATTTTCGACCACAGACTTTTCGAACGGCGCGGCGTGAAGCGCTGCAGAAAATAATCCGCATCGAACCCGCGCTTCTGGCCGTCGATCCAGCCGTGGCACAGCGCGACATCCAGCGCGCCCGCGTAATCGACCGATGCGATGCCCGAGGTTTTCTTCGCGATTTTCAACCACAGGCCCGACGCGTCCGGATGGGCGAGCAACCACGACTCCCACGCGGCTTCGTCGGCGAAGGCGATCACCGGCAACGCATCGGGCAAGGGCGTGTCCGCAGTGGTGTTGGCGCCTTTCGCCGTGGTCTTTTTTGCGGCCGGCGTCTTCGAAGCTGTGGTCTTCGATGCGGATGTCTTCGGAGCGGGGGTTTTGGAAGCCGGCGTTTTAGAAACGGTTGTCTTGGCCTTTGCGACGGGCGGTTTCGCGACAGGCGCTTTCGTCGCCGCGGCACCGCGCTCGGGTTTCGTGGGCGCCGTTTTCCCCGCAACATCGGACGGCGCGCGCTTGGGTGCGGCCTTCTTCGCAGATGCGGCCTTCTTCGCAACCGCTGTCGTTTTTGCTGCCGATGTTTTCGAACGCGATGTCTTGCTCGTCGCCATGCTCAGTCCTCCGCTTCGAGCAAACGATACTCGATCGTCGCGCGCTGTTCGCCCTGCCATGTATCGAAGGCGCGCACCTCCACGCGATGCGCGCCGAGCGCCAGATCGGTCGGCAACGCGCCGCGCCACAGGTGTTCGGACGGCTCAGGCTCCGGCGAACGATCGTAACCGCGCAGCGCATCGGCGGTGTCGTCGCGCGCATTTTCTAGCGTCAAACGCGGGTCGAAGCGGCGCACGCGTGTCATCGCTTTCCACGGGCCGTCGTCCACGCGAAATTCGACGCGCGTATCGCTGCGCCCCATGTAGACGTTCGCGTACACGCCCCAGCCGGGATACGCGCCGCGACGCAAGGCCTTCGGCGCGTGCAAGCCGATGCTGTGCAGGTCGCCGGTTTGCGGGTTCGGCGATGCCTTCGCCCACGATTCGACGCCGGCCACTCGCCACGCCAGCGCATAACCTCCGGTCGCCTCCACGCGCATCCACGCGTACCCATTCGGCGTGCCGTCGGCCATCGTCGTATCGGGCACGCCACGCGCGTCTTTCGCGCCGGACCAATACGCGCCGCAGGTCGCACCGACGTTGTACTCGTGCAAGGGCGTCGGCTCGCGCCAGCCGCTGCGCGCGTCGTGGAAGTAGTGCTGTTGGGTGTGGTTGTGCGCGCTGAGAATCAAACGCTGCGGAAACGCGCGCAACAGGCCGAACAGACGCTCGCGATCGGCATCGCGGAACGTGTCGCGCCCCTCGGGTTCGAAAAGCGGAATGTGCATCGCGAGCACCAACAGCCGATCTTTCGGCGCATCGGCGAGATAGGCTTCGAGAAACGC
>JADZBF010000211.1 GCA_020852215.1 Lysobacter sp.
GGCGGTACCACGCTGCGCGATTTCATCAGCCCGGACGGCGCACCGGGGTATTTCGAACAGGAGTTGTCGGCCTATGGCCGCGGCGGCGAAGCCTGTCCGCGCTGCGGCCGACCGATGAAGCAGGCGAGGCTGGCCCAGCGCGCGACGGTGTGGTGCGGGCATTGCCAGAAATGAGACGGCGGTCGCCGGCAGTGCCGGCGATACGGGCATTCGCGGTATAGTCGCGGCCTACGAGGCACGCCATGACCGAAGCACCCGAACCCGCGATCACCCAATGGCTCGACGCCGCGCGCGACGGCGACCGCCAAGCCTTGGACCGCGTGCTGTCCACGCTGTACAACGAACTGCACGCGATGGCGCGACGCCAGCTCGCGGGCCAGTACGGGCAGACGCTCGACGCCACCGCGTTGGTGCACGAGGCGTATCTCAAGTTGATCGGCCGCCGCGACGTGCAATTCGACGATCGCGCGCATTTCTTCGCCTACGCCGCCTCGGCCATGCGCAGCGTGGTGGTGGATTACGCGCGGCAACGGCTGGCGCAAAAGCGCGGTGGCGATCTGCATCGCGTGACCGAACTGCCGGACGACATCGAAGGCGGCCTGCGTCTGGACGAAGATCTGCTGGGCTTGGACACCGCCTTGACCAAGCTGGCGCAAGTGGACCTCAAGCTCGCGCAAATCGTCGAATTGCGCTACTTCGCCGGGCTGTCGGAGCAGGAAATCGCGGAGTTGTTGAAGCGCTCCGAACGCAGCATCCGCCGGGACTGGCAGAAGGCGCGGATGTTCCTGCTGGCTTCGCTGGGCGAACCGGACGGCCGTTGAACCGACGAGACGGTTCGATGGTACTTTGTTGACCCGCGCTCCGACCCGAGCGGCCACGACCGACTGACCCGATGGACGCCGAACGCTGGCAGCGGCTCTCGCCGCTGCTCGACGCCCTGATCGAACTCAACGCCGCCGAGCGCACCGCTCGGCTGATCGAGTTGCGCGAAGACGACGTCGAACTGGCCGACGAGCTGGAAAAACTGCTCGCGCTGGAAGACGAGCATCAAGATTTCCTGAGCGAGCCCTTGGTGACGCCGCCGCCATCGGCGAAGCCCGACACGATGATCGGCCCGTACAAGCTGGAGCGGATGCTCGGCGAAGGCGGTATGGGTCAGGTGTGGTTGGCGCGTCGCGCCGACGGCCTGTACCAACGCCGGGTCGCGCTGAAATTGCTGCGCCCGGGCTTGGCCGACCCCAATCTGCGCCAACGCTTCAACCGCGAACGCCAAATTCTGGCGCGCCTGGGCCATCCGCACATCGCGCGTTTGCTCGACGCCGGCATCAGCGTCGACAACCAACCGTATCTCGCCCTGGAATACGTCGAAGGCGAGGCGATCACCGATTGGTGCCGCAGCCGCGACCTCGACACCGAAGAACGCACGCGCCTGTTCCTGCAGGTGTGCGAAGCGGTGAGCCACGCGCACGCCAACTTGATCGTGCATCGCGATCTGAAGCCCTCGAACATTCTGGTCACCCCGCTGGACGAAGTGAGGCTGCTGGATTTCGGCATCGCGAAACTGCTCGACGGCCCCGAACCCGGACGCGACAGCACCCGCACCGAAGTGCGCGCCTTCACCCTGCACTACGCCGCGCCGGAACAGATCCGCGGCGAGCCGGTCACCACCATGACCGATGTGTATTCGTTGGGCGTGGTGCTGTACGAGTTGTTGGCCGAGACCAAACCCTATCGCCTCAGCCGCCAAAGCGACGCGGCGTGGGAAGAAGCGATTCTGCTGACCGATCCGCAGAAGCCGTCGATGAACCTGCAGCGCGAAGCCGACAGCGACCCGTCGCGCAAGCAAGCGCTGCGTCGGCGCGCGCGGGAAATTTCAGGCGACCTGGACAATATCGTGCTCAAGGCGCTGTCCAAGCGTCCGGAGCAACGCTACGCATCGGTCGAAGCCTTCGCGCTCGATCTCAACCGCTATCTGGAAGGCAAGCCGGTGCTGGCGCGGCCGCAAAGCCTGACCTACCGCAGCCACAAATTCATGCATCGCCATCGCTGGGTGCTGGCGACGGCGGCGTTGATCCTCTCGGTGATGACCTCGGCGCTCGGTTTGGTGACCTGGCAGGCCGAACAAGCGAAGAAGGAAGCCAATCGCGCGCAGGCGCTGCAGAATTTCGTGACCGGTCTGTTCGAGCAAACCGGCGGCACCGCCACCGGCCCGCTCGACGTGCGCGAGTTGCTGCGCGCGGGCGAACAGCGCGCCAACCGCGAATTGGCCGCGGAGCCGTTGACCCGTGCGGAGTTGTTCGGCGTGCTGGCGAAATTGCGGCTGAGCCTGGGCGATTACCAGGACGCCGAGCGCCTGTTGAAACTGCAGGCGACCTTGATCGAACCGTTGAAGGACGCGCCCGACAGCTTGCGCTTGGCCTTGGCGTCGGATTTGGGGCGCGCGCAGCGGCAACTCGGCCAAGCGCAGGTCTGCGTGGCGCAAATGGCGCCGTCGGAAGTCGACGCGCGCCGGCTTCAGGGGTCATTGCCGGTGCACGTGGCCACGTTCTATTCCGAATTGGGCCGCTGCCGCAGCGAAACCGGCAAACCCAAACTCGCGCGCACGCTGTTTCAGCGCTCGCTCGAAATCCGACGCAATACGCTGGACGATATCGCCGGCGTGGTCGAGAACCTCGGCGATTTGGCCGCGCTGGATCGCGACGACAACAAGCTACCCGAAGCCTTGCGCGGCTATCGCAACGCGCTGGCGCAGTTGCAGGCCAGCGTCGGCGATCGCCACCCGCTCGCGATCGAGTTGCAACGCAATCTGTGCGCGCTGGAGCGCAGGGCCGGGCATTTGGGGATCGCCGAGCGCGATTGCTACGACGCGCTGTCGCTCGCGCAGGAGCTGCGCGGCGAAGATCATCCGGACGCGGTCGATGCGCGCCGTCAATTCGCGGCGATTCTGGTCGACCAAGGCCGTTTGGACGAAGCCGAGGCGGCGTTCACGCAAACCCGCGCGCGCTTGGCGGCGCGGCTGGGCGAGCGTCACGCCAAAGTGGCGCGCGACGACAACAGCCTGGGCATCATCGCCTTCGAGCGCGGAGACACCGAAGCCGCGCTGAAGCTGCTCGATCGCGCATTGGCGACGTTGCGCAAGACGCCGGAAGACGAGTACTACCAGAACATTCTGTTCAACAAGGCGATGGTGCTGCAGGAATCCGGGCGCGACCAGGCGGCGCTGACGTTGTTGCGTCAAGTGGAACGTCTGCGAATCGCGCGGGTCGGCAAGGAACATGCGCTGATCGGCGATACCGCGCGTTTGATCGGCGAAGCGCAGGCGGCGCTGGGACAGAACGCCCAGGCGGGCGAGCGCCTGCAGCAAGCGGTGCGGCTCACGCGCGCCGGTTACGACAGCGCGCATCCGAATGCGCGTCGCGCGGATTTGTCGTTGGCGCTGTTCGATTTGCGGCAAATCGCGACCGCGGCGGAAAAGGCCGGCGAAACGCCGCCGAACCCCGATGCGCCCACCGCCGCCGCGACGCAGGGCACCGCCGCTTCGTCGAGCGCCGCTTCGTCGAGCGCCGCTTCGTCGAGCACCGCTTCATCGAGCACCACTTCATCGAATGCCGTACTGGCGCGCTTGGAAGCGTTGGCCGCATTGCCCCAAGGCGACCCGGAACTGCGCAAGATCGCGTGGTTGGCGGCGGCGGCGGTCGCCGCGACCCGCTGCCGATCGCCGGTCAGCGAACGCGAGGGCGAACCCGAGACCTTGCGAGCGACGAAAGCCATGGAAACACTGGACGCGCTGGAGACGAAAATCCGCGAAGCGATGCCGCAAGGCGGCTCGGTGCAACGTCAGTTCGAACGTCTGCGCGCGGATTGCCGATGAGCGCGGAGGCATGCCGCTTTCGAGCACGCCGTTGCGCTCGCTCCGCTATCATCGAAACGATCGCCCTCAGGATCTCGCCATGACCGCCATTCGCGCATCGCTCGTCTACGCCCTCGTCGCGGCGGCCGGTGTGGCCTGCAGCGGCTGCGCGCGCTCGGAAACGCGCGGCGCGTCCGCGCCTGCGGCGGGCGGCGCGATCGAAGGCGCTATCCAGCATCCGGCGCATGTGATCCCGGCCATGCGGATCTGCGCGATCGGCAGCGGCGCGCCCGGCGAAGCGAAGCGCGTCTGCGTCGATACCCGCCGCTATCAAGGCCGTTATCGCATCGCGGGTTTGCCGGCCGACGAGTACATCGTGATCGCCGAAACCGAGGGCGACGCCTCGATGTACCGCGTCGGCGGCCATATGCAGCCCGTGCAGTGCATCCGCGCGCCCTGTCCGGACATGCCGAAATCGGTCGCGGTAGGCGAGAACGCAACCGTCGACGGCATCGATATCGATCGGTTCTACGACGCGCGCGAGGATTTTCCGTCGTTGCGGAACGGACGTTAGGGTTTTCCTTGAATTAGCTCTTGCTGCTTTTGACCTTGCATAGCGGTAAACCGCAAGATTGAATCCAGACCCATCGGGCGGCGGGCAGGACGCCCGCCGTTTTTCGATTCGCCAAGGACGGCGAATCGAAAAATCCCGGAAGCAATTACGTGTTTAGATTGCTGTGTCGGGGAAAAGTGCTTTCTTTTGCCTACTTTTCTTTGCACGAGCAAAGAAAAGTAGGTCGCGCGCGAGCGCGAAAGCACTTGATCTTGGCGAATCTGCGTCATGACATAAGCCGATCTTCAAAATGGCATCGCCGCTGAAAACGCGAATGCATCAATCGAAATCGGTCGATATTAAAACCGCCACCCTCAACCCAACGGCAGCGGCGTCTGCATCGGTTCGATGCGGCCTTCGCCGCGCATCACTTTCTTGAATTCGGCGCGGCTGACCGAGACGTAACGTTCGTTGCCGCCGATCTCCACCTGCGGGCCGTCCTGCACCGCGAACCCGTTGTCGTCCACGCGCACAGTCATCGTCGCTTTCTTGCCGCTGTGGCAGATGGTTTTGATCTCGGCCATCTCGTCGGCCCAGGCCAGCAGATATTGGCTGCCTTCGAACAACTCGCCGCGGAAATCGGTGCGCAGGCCGTAGCACAGCACCGGGATGCGCAGCGCGTCCACCACTTCGCTGAGCTGCCACACCTGCGGTTTGGTGAGGAACTGCGCCTCGTCCACCAGCACGCAATCGACCTTGCCGTGCTTGGCGATGTCGTCGCGCACCCAGACTTCGAGATCGTCGGTGCGCGAAAACGCCTCGCCTTCGGCGCGCAACCCGATCCGCGACGCCACCACGCCGCTGCCGTCGCGGAAATCCAGAGCCGGCGTGAACAGCAGCACGCGCATCCCGCGTTCGCGATAGTTGTGCGCGGACTGCAGCAAGGTCGTGGTCTTGCCGGCGTTCATCGCCGAATAATAGAAATAGAGCTTGGCCATGCGTCCGGGTCGGCCCGGCGTGGCGCCGGAGGGCGGAAAGGAGGGGAATTGTCCCCGTCTTCCGCCGACCGGCGCAAGCGTACGCGCTGGCGCCGCCGTTCGAGCGCCGGGCGTTACGGCGTCGGTTCGCGACTCGGTTCCGGCTCGGTCTTCGGCGGTGTCGTCGACGCGCGCTGGAGCGAAGTGGCTTCGATATCGCCGACGGTCACATTCGCTTCCTTCCAAATATCATCCTCGATCGCCCAGTAGCGCTCCGGATCGATACGCTCCGGGCGATAGATCGTGGCCAACGCCGCGTTCTCGAACAGGCTGGGCAACAAGCCGTTCTTCGGCATGGTCTGGACGCCGAGCGAGCCGACGAAGCCGGTGTGCGAGCCGGTGATCTTGCGCTTGGCCTGCGCCAGCACGTCCTTCAAGCGTCGCTTCGCCGTCGGGTCGCCGAATTCCGCGTAACGCACGCTTCCCCTTGCGGGTACTTGCGCTCGTTCCGCCGAGGTCAGTTCGCCCCACATTTTTTCGCGAATCGCCAAGAACTGCGGATACCCGCGCTCGGCGGCGATGTCGGCCCACACGTAGGCTTCGACACGATCGCGTTCCACGCCGACGCCATGCCAATACAGCATGCTCAAGCGATGCTGCGAGTACTTGTCGGCGTAGCGCGCAGCCGTTCGAAATTGTCTGGCCGCTTCGGTCCAACGTGCGTTCGCGGCCAGCCAAGCGCCCTCGATCCGGTAGCGTTCGTTCGGCAGATGGCTCGCCGCGAGTTTCAGCACGTCGTAGTCCTGCAACATCAGATGGTCGGTGGCGGCGCCGACGGCGCTCGCATCGACCGAGGTCGAGCCCTGTTCGCCCCATGCCGCCGGACGCGCGGCGTCCTGCGGATACGCCCATGCGCCGCCTGTCGTTACCCACAACATCGTCAGCGGTACGACGATACGAAGCGCTCTCGCCCGAAGGCCCGTCTTCTTTTCGATCATCTCGTTTCTCCCGTCGGGGGCCACGAACGACGCCGGGATGGCGCCGTTCGTGCCTGCCTTCAACGAAAGAGATGCGTGTCCCCCGAAAAGGGTTGCGGGGCGGCTCGCGTGCGCCGGTCGCGACGACCGGCGACGGGTCAGGGCGTCTTCGCGGGTTCTTCGGTCTTCGCGGGCGCGGCCGGCTGTTTCGAGGTCGATTGGAAATCGCCGACGGTGACGGTCACATTCTTCCA
>JADZBF010000212.1 GCA_020852215.1 Lysobacter sp.
CGCGATCATCGCGAACGCGCGGCGCGAGCGAGCGCCGATGCGGTGAAACTCGCGCGCATGCGTTTCGACGCCGGCATTTCCGATTTCGAGACGGTGCTGGAGACCGAGCGCGCTTTGCTGCAGAGCGAAGATCAACTCGTGCAAGCGCGCGCGCAGGCCGCGACATCGCTGATCGCGGTATACAAGGCGCTGGGCGGCGGTTGGGTCGGCAGCGACGACGCGTCTGCCGTAGAAACGCCCCCGTCCCCGTAGAGCGGAGCGAAGCTCCGCTGCACCGCATCGATCCTTGATCGTAGAGCCGAGATTGTAGAGCGGAGCGAAGCTCCGCTGCACCACATCGACCGTCGATCGTAAAGCCGAGATCGTAGAGCGAAGCTCCGCTGACCACGCGATGTCGATGAAAGAGCCATAGCGGAGCTTTGCTCCGCTCTACGCCGGGTTGGAGAGATTCAACGGAGCTTCGCTCCGCTCTACGCGGGGTTGGCGCTGTTTGCGTCGACGGATTCAGACCGAGGTGTCGGCGTTCGATGCGTTTTTGTCTGCGCCCGGGTTCGTATCGGCATTCTTGTTCGCGTTCGTACTCGCGCTCGCTGCCGGCGGACTGAACGGTATCGTCTCCGGCGCCACCGCGCCGCCGCTGATGATGAAGCGCATCGCTTGATCGACGGTCCATTCGGTCGGCGTGATCTTTTCGACCGGGACGATTTCCAGATAGCCGGAGGTCGGATTCGGCGTCGTCGGCACGTACACCGCCGCCAATTCGCGGCCGGTGCCGGTTTCGTGCATCACGCGGGTGACGAAACCCAGCGTCTTCATTTCGGTGTGCGGGAAATCGATCAACACCACGCGCTGGGTGCCGTCGGGCTTTTTCTGCAGCAGATCGAGCAATTGTCGCGCGCTGTTGTAGATCGTGCTGGCGAGCGGGATGCGATTCATCAACGCTTCGAACCAGCCGAGCATGCGCTGTCCCAACACCCGCCGCGCCAGCCAACCGACCGCGAGAATGGCGAAGACGGTAGCGAACAGCGCGATCGCGGTCAGCACCCAGTCCTGTGCCAGCCAGCCGAGACTGCGCGGCGCGCGCGCGGCGAGATTGTGCAGCAGCGGATCGATCCACGGTCGGCTCAGGCTCGACAGCATCACGAACACGAACTTGACGACGACCCAGGTCAGCCAGATCGGCATCAACGTGAGCAAGCCGGTGAGAAACAGCCGCTGCAGGCGACTGCCGAACGAGTGCGGTGCGGACATGCGCGAGGGTTCCTTGGATTCGATGTCGGTCGTTCAGAGCGAATCGAGAAATTCGCGCACGGCCGGGCCGAAACGCGCGATGTCGACCAGAAACGCATCGTGCCCCTGGGGCGATGGCAGCGGCAGAAAACGCGCATCGGCGCCGCCGGCCATCAGGCCGTCAGCGATTTCCTGCTGTTGCTGCAGCGGGAACAGAATGTCGGTGTGAACGCCGATGGAGAGCGCGCGATCCACGCGCAATCTGGACAATCCCATCTCGCAGGTGCCTTGGCAGGATTCGCCCAGATCGAACCAATCCATCGAACGGCTGAGATACAGATAGCAATTGGGGTCGAAGCGGCGCACGAATCGTCGCGCATGGCCTTCGAGATAACTTTCGACTTCGAATTCCAGGCCGAACGGGTCGTCGTCGATGCGGCGGTCGCCGTCGAGCCGCACGCGGCCGAAACGGCCGTCCCATTCCAACGCCGAGCGGTAGGTGATCACACCCAGTTTGCGCGCCATGCGCATGCCCGCTTCGGGGTAAGCCTCTTCGTCGTAGTCGCCGTGATTCCAGTTGGGATCGAGCCGGATCGCTTCGCGTTGCAGCGAGCGGATCGCGATCGAGAACGGCAGCGCGCGCGCGGCGCCCGAGATATTGATGTGCGCATGGGCGATGCCAGGATGCCGCTGCAGCAGCGCCAGCGCCACCATCCCGCCCATCGAATTGCCGACGACGCAGGCGAGGCGATCGATGCCGAGCGCGCGGACCACGTGCGCGGCGGCGTCGGCGCCGTCTTCCACCGAGAGTTCCGGAAACGCGAGCCGGTACGGGCGATCGGTCGCGGGGTCGATGGACGCGGGGCCGGTCGAGCCTTTGCAACTGCCCAGCGAGTTCACGCAGACGACGAACCAGCGGTCGGTGTCGATGGGCTTGCCCGGGCCGAGCATCGCCTCCCACCAGCCGGGCTCGGCGTTGTCGGCGTGGCTGGCGGCGTGGGCGTCGGGCGAGAGGCCGGTGAGGATCAGCACCGCGTTGTCGGCGGCGGCGTTGAGCCGGCCCCAGGTTTCGTAGGCCATCCGCGCGTCGTGAAGCGCGTCGCCGCGCTTCATCGCGAACGGCGAGGGCAGGGCGATGTGGCGCGTGCCGGGGGGAATGAATTCGGTCATCCGTGGAGTGTAAGCGGCGGGAACGGCGGGCGAGAGCTTACGCGATGGATCGCTGTTTTTCGCGTTGCCGGAAGGGTTGGACGCGGTGTGGCCGCCCGCATCGCGCTCAGTCGCGCGGCGGGTCGTCGGCCCAATGCAGGGTCGCGCGCACCGGCCGGTGGTCCGAGCCGATATCCGGGCCGCGTTCGCTGCCCCCGCGACGCCAATGCGCGCTGCCGAGCACATGGTCGATCGGAATGCCGAAATACGGGTTCCCCCACGTCGGCCTCAGCCCGGTCGCGTGGCGCAGTCCGTGCTCGGCGGCCACGGACAATGCGGTGGACCAGGGCGTGGCGTTGAGATCGCCGGCGACGATCAGCGGCATTTCGCCTGCGTCCTCGGCCAACGCGATCAACAGGCGGTCGCGCTCTTCGTGCCAATGCGGCGCCATCGGCGGCATCGGATGCGCCGCGACCACGCGCACGGCGCGGCCTTCGACATCGATGCGCACCGACAACGACGGAATGCCGTCGGCGCTGCGCTTCAGCGCGATATCGGCCAGCGGCCGGCGCGCCATCACGCCGATACCGATCGGCGAATCCTCCGGCTCGAGCGCGCGATGCGGATAGAGCGCGCCGAGTTCGCGTTCGATCGCGGCCGCATGCCCGTGCGTGAGTTCGGTCAACACCACGACATCGGCAGGCGCAGCCTTCAACCACGCGATGAGCCGCGCGGGATCGGAATTCGACGCCAAAATATTCGCCGCGACGATGGTCAGCGTCGGTTTCGCCGCATCGGCTGCGGCCGGAAGCGCATCGCTGGCGCTCAACAGCGGCAGCAAGGCCAGCGGCGCGCAAAACAGCCAGCGCGGTTGCGCGAATGCGGCGATGGCGCACAAGGCAAGCCATGCGACGGCGTAAAGAATTTGCCAATGCGCGGCCAAATCGAAGGCCCAGCCGAGCGTGCCGCCGGACGCCGGCATCAGTCGCGCGAGCCATGGCGTGAG
>JADZBF010000213.1 GCA_020852215.1 Lysobacter sp.
CTCCCCGCACTGCGGGGAGAAGGTGGCGCAACGCGCCGGATGAGGGGCCAGCCGATCGGGCTCGGGCGCGCATCGTCGAAGACCGCGCGAACAGCGCCCCTCTCCCGGCCTTCGGCCACCCTCTCCCCGCTGTGCGGGGAGAGGGGTCTCGGTGAGGCGTCCGCGGTCTGCAATTGTTTCTCGTGAACCCATGCTTTCCCTTCTCCCCGCCCGCGGGGAGCATGCTTTCTCTTCTCCCCGCAGTGCGGGGAGAAGGTGGCGCAACGCGCCGGATGAGGGGCCAGCCGATCGGGCTCGGTCGTGGGGTGCGTGGCAGAATGCGGGCGCTTCGGTCGTTCGGCGCTGCCGTGCGACGATTGCCTCCCCCGCACTGTTACGCCACCACCATGACCGCTTTCGACGCCCACCCGCGCAACGCCCCGACTCGCCGCTTGCTCGGCGTCGTTTCGACCCTGCTGTTCGCGGTCGCGCTCGCCGCCTGCGATGCCTCCACACCGGCGACGGCCTCGCCCGCCGACGGCGGCGCGCAAGCGAGCGTCGCGTGCCCGTCGCAGCAACTCGGCGCGTTCGTCGCCGCGTTCGCCGAAGACCCGGCGCTGCAGAAGACCTTCACCGCGCCGACGGTGGACACCGCCTTCGTCGATATGACCGCGCAGCCGGAGCCGGCCGAATCGGTCGAGGCACTGCCGCGCGAACGGCTGCATTTCCCGGTGATGCCCAATCGCGCGCAGCAGCAGAAGGAAGGCCTGCAATACCGCGAAATCTCGAACGAAGACGGTCGTGCCGTGGTGGCGCTGGAAATCCCCGACACCGACGCGCAGTTGCTCTACACCTTCCGTCGCGATGCGTGCTGGACGCTGGTGAAGATCGTCGATCCCGCGTTCGGCACAGCCTTCCCCGGCGAGGCGCCCAAGCCCGCAGCGCAAGGCGCGGCAAATGCCGAGGCGAACGCCGAGGCCATCGTCCGCGAGGTCATGCGCGCGCAGTACGGCGACGGCTACGACGCCGAGCGCGATTGCTGGCCTACCACCTACGACGACGGCAACGACAGTTTCGATTACTGCATGCGCCCGGCGAAGGCGACGACGGTGGAAACGCCCGCCGGCAAGCAACTGCTGTTCCTCGCTCACAATATCCAGGATTTCGACGCGAAGACACGGCGCTACAGCTATAGCCGACTCGATCCGGGTCTGATCGGCCTGTTCGCGCTGTCGCTGGACGCCAAGGGCGGCTGGGCCGTGCGCGCCGCCACCAAGGTCGAGCCCTTCGGCATGGAAGGCGACTGCGGCTGCAACGACGCCCAGCCCACCCGCCTGGGCCGCGACGATTACGGCTGGATCCTCGCCTCCGGCGGCATGTGGCAGGGCGTGGTGGTCAGCGATTTCAGCGTCTACGCGCCGATCCAAGGCAAGTACGCGCCCGTCGGCACCTTCGCCGACATCGCCGAGGACGAACAGGCCGTCTCGCACCGGGTCACGGTGGACGCCTCCAACCCGGACGCCCCGCACTACCCGCTGATCGTCGCCACCCTGCGCGATCAGCGCGAAGTCGGTCGCGAAACGGTCGCGTTCGATGCGAAGCGGATGCGCTATCCTGCCGCGAAAGACCGCTGAACCCACCTCTCCAGACCGACAACGACGACCGGATTTCGCCGCCATGACCGACCGCGCACAAGAACGTTTCGACGAAGCCCGGGAGCGGTTCGTCCGAGCCGCCAACGCCGCCGGCATCGACCCGGAAGTGATGGTCAAGATCGCCGGCTTCGAATCGCGCGGTTTCAACCCCGATGCGCGTCCGATCTCGCGCAACCCCGATCTCAACACCGTGCGCCAGTTCGACGGCACGATGGCGATGTCCTCGGCGCACGGCTACGGCCAGTTCCTCAACGGCACGTGGCAGGAAATGGTCAACCGCTACGGCGAGAAGTACGGCATCGAAGGCGCGTCGACGATGGATCGCGCGCAGGCGAACGCGCCGGAACTGCGCAACAACCGCGACCTGCAGGCGTCGATGCTCGCCGAATTCACCCGCGAGAACATGGAGCGTATCCGCGGCATCGCCGGGCCGAACCCCGACGCCAACGTCTACGCGATGCATAACCTCGGCACTCAGGGCGGCGAACGTTTCCTGCGTGCTTTGCAAGAGAACCCCGACGCCTTGGTGACCGCGAACGGCCTGATGTCCAACGACATCGTGCGGCGCAACCAATCGCTGTACATGGACGGCGACCGCACCTTGACCGTGCGCGAAGCCTACGACCGCATGGGCCAACAGCTCGCGCCTTATCAACGCTTCGCCGATCAAGTCGCCGGCCGCACGCAACCGGAACCGGGCCAGACCGCACCGGGCCAAACGCCGACGGGCCCATCGGCGCCGAACCGCAACGATCCGCTCGCCGATGGCCAACTGCAGCGCAACGAGCGCGGCGACGCGGTGCGCGAGCTGCAGCAAAATCTCACCGCGCTGGGCGTGCAGTTCCGCGACGGCCAGGGCCGCACCATCGCACCGACCGGGTTCTACGGCGAACAAACCGAAACCGCGGTACGCAACTTCCAGGGCACCAACAGCCTGCCGCAGACAGGCATCGCCGACGAAACGACGCGACGCGCGATCGAAACCGCCGCGCGCGAACGCACCCAAGGCCAACCGAACCCGGCGCAGCCCAACCCCACGCCCGCCAATCCCGCGGAACCCACCGCGCCGCGACCGAACGGCCCGCAGTCGTTCGACGATGCGATGCGCACCATGATGCCGCCGCAAAACGGCACCGCGCCGCATATCACCAGCCATTTCGGCCACCGCACGCTCAACGGCCGCGACGACAATCACGGCGGCGTCGATTTCAACTACGTCGGCGGCCAAAGCGGCACCAATCTGCAGCATCCCACCGTGCGCTCGCCGGTCAGCGGCGTGGTGGTCTACGGTGAGGGCCAAGGCAGTTACGGCACGGTCAAGATTCGCGACGATCAGGGCAACACCCACGAAATCCTGCATCTGGATTCGCGCTCGGTGCGCGTCACCGATCCGCCGACCCGCGTCGAAGCGGGCGATCCGATCGGCACCATGGGCGGTCGCGGTCCAAACGGCCCCAACCAGTACGCGCAGCACGTGCATTACCAGGTGCGCGACCCGAACAATAATCTGGTCGACCCGGAAGCGTTCTGGAACAACCCGCAGCGCCGGCAAGGCCAGGAAACGCCGCAAACGCAGCCGCCGCAGCCCGATGCCCGTACCGCTCAACCGCCGACCCAGAACACCGTCCCACCGCCGCCGGTCGAGCAGCCCAGTGCGCAGGCCCCGCGCCAGGACGCGCCGCCCGCGCCACCGGCGCGGCAGGAACCGCCCGCCGATCGTCCGAACGCGAACGTCACGCCCCCGAACGATCGGCCCGCGAACGATCCGCGTGAAGCCACGCCGCCACCGCAGACCAATCAGCCGAACGCACCACGCAGCGAAGCGATGAACGACGGCGTTTTGCGCCGCGGCGAAAGCGGGCCGGAAGTCGGCCAATATCAGCGCATCCTCGCCGATCTCGGCTATCGCGGTGCCGACGGCAAGCCGCTGGCGGTCGACGAGAAATTCGGCCCGAACACCGAATTCGCCGCCAAGCAATTCCAGCGCGATCACGGCATCGAACAGCTCGGCGTGATTGGGCCGAAGACGCGCAGCGCCGCCGATGAAGCCGGCCGCGAATTGGTCACGCATCCGGACAACCCGAACAACGCGCTGTACAAAAAGATGTTGGAAAAAGTCCACGAAGCCGAAGACGGCCGCAAGATTCCGCACGGCGAGCACAGCCGCAATCTGGCCGCCGCCTTGACCGTGGAAGCGGTGCGCGAACGCGTGACCAATGTCGATCGCGTCGACTTCAACCGCGACGGCTCGATGGCGCGCGCGGTGCAATTCAGCCAGATGGGCGACAAATTCGAACTCAACCGCACCACCGACGGCCTCGCCACCCAGCAAGCGGTGCGTCAGCCGATCAAGGAAAGCAGCGAACAGGTCGAACAGGTCGCCAACAATGTCCGCTCGCAGCAGCGCGAAGAGCGGCAGCAGACGGTGGCGCAGCGCTGA
>JADZBF010000214.1 GCA_020852215.1 Lysobacter sp.
GATCGATCGCCACCCGCGCGACCGCCTGCGCATGGCCGTGCGCGAGGACGGGCGCGATGCGACGACGCATTACCGTCTGCGCGAGCGCTTTCGCGCGCACACCTTGCTGGAATGCCGGCTGGAAACCGGGCGCACGCATCAGATCCGCGTGCACATGGCGCATTTGAAGCACCCGATCGTCGGCGACCCGCTCTACGGCGGGCCGCTGAAGCTGCCGAAAGGCGCGAGCGACGCGTTGATCGAACGACTACGCGGCTTCAAACGCCAGGCCCTGCACGCCGAAACCCTGGAATTCGCGCATCCGACCGGCGGGCATCCGGTTCGCTGCTCCGCGCCGATGCCCGAGGACATGCAAGCCTTGGTGCGCGCCCTGCGCGACGATTTGCGGATGCACGAGTTGTGACCGCGGCGGCGCCCATCGCTGCGACGGCGCCATGGATCGATGCCGATTGGCCTGCGCCGCCGGGCGTTCGCGCGTTCACGACGCTGCGGTATGGCGCCGGTCAGTCGTCGTCGCCGTTCGACACCTTCAACCTGGGCAACCGCTACGCCGCCGACGGCGACGATCCGGCGGTGGTCGAACGCAATCGCGCCGAACTTGTCGAGCGCGCCCGGTTGCCGTCGACGCCGCGTTGGCTCAAGCAGGTGCACGGGATCGATGTCGTGCGTTTCGACGCCCCGGTCGCAAAAAATGCCGCCGTCGAAGAGCCTGTCGCCGACGCCGCCGCGACCGCATGTCCCGGTGTCGTGCTCGCGATCCTCACCGCCGATTGCCTGCCGGTGGTGTTCGCCGCGGACGACGGCCGCGAAATCGCCGCCGCGCACGCCGGTTGGCCCGGCCTGTCGGCGGGCATGCTCGAAGCGACGGTCGCGGCGATGCGCACGTCGCCGGAGCGCCTGCTCGCTTGGATCGGCCCCTGCGCCGGCCCCGCGCGTTACGAAATCGGCGCCGAAGTGCGCGAACGCTTTCTCGCCTGGGGCGAAGCGGCCGACACTGCGTTCATCGCGACGCGAGCCGGGCACTGGTTGGTCGATCTACCTGCGATCGCACGCATGCGCCTGGCGCGCGTCGGCGTGCATCGGGTGTACGGTGGCGATGCATGCACGATGTCCGACCCCGCGCGCTACTTCTCGCATCGCCGCGATGCGCGCACCGGGCGGATCGCGACCTTGGCGTGGTTCGAATGAATCGATCGGGAGAGGACACAAGATGAAGACTGCGCCGCCGCTGTTCCGCCGTTTGCTCGGCGATGCCATCGATCGCACGCCCGACTGCGTGCAGCGTTTGCATCATCGCCCGGGTACAACGGTCTACCGCGGCGATGTGACCGTCGAACGCGGCGCAACGGCGCTCGCGCGGTTGTGCGGCTGGGCCACCGCGCTGCCGCCCGCGGGCGATGGCCCGATCGAAGTGGAGATCGTCGCCGACGAACGTCGCGAGCGCTGGACCCGGCGCGTCGGCCAACATGCGATGCGTTCCACGCTGTGGGATGCCGATGGATTGCTGTGCGAACGCTTGGGTTTGGTGACCTTCGGTTTTCGCGTCGACGTGGAGGATGGCGCGATCGTCTGGCGCGTCGTGCGCGTACGCGCGCTCGGGGTTCTGCCGCTGCCGGTGCGCGCGTTTTCCGGCGTCGAGGCGCGCGAATTCGAGCAGGACGGTCGCTATCGCTTCGATGTGCGCGCCGCGCTGCCGTTCGCCGGCATGCTGGTGCATTACCGCGGCGCCTTGGATGTGCCCTAAGCGCGAGCGCTGCGATCATTCCCGCTCGCGCATCGTCTCCACCCGCGCTTCCATCGCGTAACCGTCCAAGGTTCCCAGGAATTCATCGAGCGTGAACAGATCCAGGCACGGCGTCGCGCCCGCGCCGGGCAGGGCGCCGCGCGCGAGTTTGCGCGTCAGCAGCACCGCGGCAGTCGCGGGAATTTGCGGGCCATCGCCGTTGCGCGCGATCAAGGTCCAATCGAGTCGTTGCCGCGCGCCGTCGTCTCCGCGTCCGCCCAAACGCACATGCATGAAGCCGGCATCGCTGCCGACGTTTTGCCAGCGTTCGCTCAGCCAGAACAGCGGTTTTCCGAAACGGCGCAGATCGCGGACGAGCCCCGCGCGTACCAGCCATGTCGCCAGCCATAGCCCGAAATGCATGCGCCACAATTCCAAGCCGGCGCGGAATTCCACCGTACGCAAACTCGGATAGCGCACGGGCAGCAGATCGAGATCGGGCACTTCGCAGCGCACCGCCCAGCGAGCGCCGACACCCGCCACCCGCAAGCGTCGCAGCGATTGCCAACCGTGCGCGGTGCGCCACATGCCGTCGCGCAACATGCGATACGGCTTGCCGCTGTAGCTGAGGATCGCCAGCGTGGTCGCCCAGCCGCGCGGCGTGCGATTGCCCGGCGAGATCGTCGATTCCACGGTGTCGAGTTCGGCGAAGCGTTCGCGATGCGCTTCGATCACGGCGGCGTTCAATCCCGGCACGCTGCTGGCGCCGGACACGACCCAACGTCCGGCGGCTTTCGCTTCTACATCCAAGGCGACGATGCCGCGCACGTAATCGCGACCGTCGGCCAGATCGATCGCATGCGCGCCGGCCGCCAACGCGGCGCGTGCGACGCGATAGACGCTGGAACCCGCAGCGTCGTCGGGCGCTTGCGTCCGCGCTTGGCGTGCTTGAAAGGGACCCGCGGTGTCGATCAAGACCTGCGGCGCGAGCGCCAACAGGCGCGTGGGGAAGTCCGCGGCCTCGGTATCCAGCGCAGCGGTTTCGATGCTCGCGTTCGGCGCGTCGAGCGATGCCACGAACGCCTCCGCCCGCGCACGGTCGCGACCGGCGACGATCAGATGCAGGCCGGCGTCCCGCGCCAGCGCGCGCACGATCCGCCCGCCGAACAGGCCGTAGCCGCCCAAGATCAGGACGCGGAATCGCGGCGAAGCGATGGCGGGGGAAGAGGAAACCGCGGAAGACGAAGGCATGCGGCGATGATAACCGTGGGCTGACTCATCGCGGGACGACACACCGCCCAGCGACCGCCGGCCTACTCGCGGCCTAACGCGAACTGCTAACGTGCGGTCGGTCACTGGGGGAGAGTCATATGCTTCGATCCGTCCGTTGCTTCGCACCGAACGCCTTCCGGGCGTGCGCGATGTCTGCCGCGAGCGCGCTGATGTGCGCTTCGCTGTTCGCCGCTTCCGCCGCCTTCGCGGGCGTCCCCGAAGTGCAGGCGCTGCTGAAAACCCGCTCGCCGTCCGCGCTTGCGGCGGCCGAAGCCCTGGTCAAGGCCGAACCGAAAAACGGCAGCGCTTGGGTCGCGTTGACTCAAGCGCGTCTGTACGCCAAGCGCAACGAAAAAGCGGTCGAAGCCGGCGAGCGCGCGGTCGAACTCGCGCCGAACGATCCACAAGCGCACCTCTGGCTTGGCAACGCGATTGGTAATCGCATCGGCGAAGTGGGCATGATCGGCAAGATGTCGTTGGCGCCCGATCTGCGCGATGCGTTCGAGCGCGCGGTCAAACTCGATCCCTCCTTGGTCGAGGCGCGCTACGCGTTGATCGAGTTCTATCTGCAGGCGCCCGGCGCCATGGGCGGCGGCATCGACAAAGCGCGCGCGCAAGCGACCGCGATCGGCAAGTACGACCGCGTGCGCGGGCTGACGTCGCAGGCGCGAATCGCCATGCACGAAAAGAAAACGCCGCAGGCGATCGGTTTTCTCGAATCGGCCGTCGCGCTCAAACCCGCCGACGCCACGCTGCGCCTGCAGTTGATCGTGCTCTACCAAGATGCCAAACGCTGGCCCGACGCCTATACCGCGATCAAGAAATGGATCGCCGAAGCGCCGAAATCCAACAAAGCGCAGTACCAACTCGGTCGCTTGGCCGCCGAATCCGGCCGCTATCTCGAAGAAGGCGAAGCCGCGCTGCGCGTTTACCTCACCATGCCCCGCGGCAGCGACGACCCGAAACCGCAAAACGCCCGCTACCGCCTCGGCCAAGTGCTGGCGAAAGCCGGACGCAAAGACGAGGCCCGCGCCGAGTTCCAGGCCGCGCTCAAACTCGACCCGAAGATGAAGGAAGCGAAAGAGGCGTTGGCGGCGTTGTAGGCGCGCTACGGCGGACGACCTAAGGAGCCGTATTCCCGGGGCTCCTTCGTCAACGCTCTCCGAAAATCCGATAGGCGAGAGCTCGCTTGTCTTTTCGCCTATCGGTTGGTTATGGTGGTACGCGACGCCACGATAGGGGAGAGCTCGTATGTCGCCAGATCGCCTCCATAGGTTGCGCAGTGCGATCTGTGCATTGTCTTGGTTGCTCTGTGTCGTTCCCCTGGTCGGTTCGGCCGCCGAATCCCGCGCGAAGAGCGCAACGCCTTACTTCGAAGCGTATGCGGCGGGCGAGAAAGTCGAAAACCTGCCGCTGACCATGACGCGGGTCGACGCGACCATCGTCGGCGTCGGCGCCGACGTGGCCGTCGTGCAGTCCTACGAAAACCGCGGCGACAAACCGATCGAAGCGGTGTATGTCTTCCCGGCGTCTTCGCGGGCCACCGTTTACGCGGTGAAGATGACGATCGGCACCCGAGTGATCGAGGCCGAATTGCGCGAGCGCCAAGCGGCGCGGGCGACCTACGAACAAGCCAAAAGCGAAGGGCGTTCGGCGACGTTGCTGGAACAACAGGATGTCGACGCGTTTCGAATGAGCGTGGCGAATGTGCTGCCCGGCGACCGCATCGATGTCGAATTGCGTTATGTCGAATTGCTGGTGCCGACCGACGGCGTCTACGAATTCTTCTTCCCGAACACCGCGCCGCAGGTCAAGTACAGTCGCCCTGGAGACCCCGACAGCGCCATGCCGCGCTCGTCGGATCCGGCCGTGAGCGCATTCGCGCTGAGCATCGACGCCGCGATCGCCGCGCCGACCGCGATCGCCAGTCTGGACAGTCCGAGCCATCGCATCGCGGTGCGCAAATCCGCGCCGAACGAGGCGCGTTTGACGGTCGAAGACGACGACGGCACCGCCGCCACGCGCGATTTCGTCTTGCGCTACACCTTGCGCGGGGATGCGATCGCCGTCGGCGCACTGGCCTACCCCGAGGGCGATGGCGGCTATTTGCTGGTGATGGCGCAACCGCCGCAACGCCCCGATGCCGCCCTGGTGCCGCCGCGCGAGTACATCTTCGTCGTCGATGTCTCCGGCTCGATGAACGGGCAGCCGCTGGATGTGTCCAAACGCTTGATTCGCGATTTGTTCTCCACCCTCAAGCCGACGGATCGTTTCAATGTCGTGTTGTTCGCCGGCGGATCGCGCGTGCTTTCTCCATCCGGCTCGTTGCCGGCCACGCCCGAAACGCTCAAGCGCGCCATCGCCGCGATCGACGCGACCGATGCCGGCGGCGGGACCGAGCTGGCCTCCGCCCTGCAGACCGCGTACGACTTGCCGGAAACGCCCGGCATGTCGCGCACGATGGTGATCGTCACCGACGGCGCTATCGCGGCCGGCGGCGATGTGTCGAAGCTGATCCGAGGCCGTCTGGATCGCGCCAATGCGTTCACGTTCGGTGTCGGCGAATGGCTCAACGCCTCCGTGCTCGAGCGCTTGGCGCGTGCGGGTGAGGGCGAACTCTTCCTCGTGTCCGACGGCTCAAAGGGCGAGGAAGTGGCAGGACGTATGCGCGCCTACATCGACCGTCCGCTGATGACCAAAATTCAGACCGACTGGGGCGACAATCGCATCTACGACATGCTGCCGGGGCGGGTGCCGGATCTGTTCGCCGAGCGTCCGATCGTCGTCTTGGCGCGCTATCGCGGAACCTTGGCCGACAAGGTTGTGTTTTCGGGTTTCAGCGGCGACCGCCCGATGAAGGTCGAAGTTGATCTCAGAAACGCCATCGTGCGTCCCGACCTGCGTTCACTGCGCCGGCTGTGGGCGCGACGCGCGATTGACGATTTGCTCGACGGCGATTGCGTGGACGGCGGATGCAACGCGGGCGGTCCGGATTCCGCTCGCGACAAGATCGTCGCGTTGGGATTGGAGCACGGCGTGATGACGCCGTTCACCTCGTTTGTGGCGGTCACGAGCGAAGTCCGTACGCAAGAGCAGGCGACACGCGTAGATCAGCCCGCCGTCGCCAGACGCGTTGCGCCTTTGGTGACGCAGAGCGGTCAAGTCGGCTACGGCTTCACGCCCGAAATCGCTGCGATGGGGCTGCGAATCGCCACCGCCCCGTCAACGCGCGATCCGTTCCGAGCCGCCTCTGCCGGCGACGAACGCGAGGTCGACGGTCGCACGATGCGACTGATCGATGGCATGTGGCGCGACCGCGCTCACCGGCAAGATGCGACCGTACTGCGCGTTCGTCGCGACAGTGCGGCGTATCGCGAGTTGTTGCGTCTGCGTCCGGACCTGGAAACGGCGCTATCGCTCGGTGAACGCGTGTTGATCGCCTTCGGCCGTTATTCGATCCTGGTGTCGCCCGAAGGCTTCGGCGACTTTCCTGATGGCGTATTGCGACGCGCAGTGGGGCGCGGCTGAGGTCTCGCCGTGCGTGCCGGCATCGGCGCGAAGTTGACGCTCGCGATTGCGGTGGCGAGCGCGGCTATCGCCGCGCATACGGTTTCGTTCGCGCAAACGATCGAAACATCGGTGCCGGCCGAGGCGGTTTTCATCCTCGGCGATGACGCGCCCGGTCGCACGGCGTTCTATTCGTCGGCCGAAGCCTACTATCGCGCATCGTTTCCCCGCGATCGGTTGCTGATCACTCGCGCGAGATCCCTCGAAGAGGTTCGCGAAATTCTCCAACACCGCGGTTCGGGGCATTGGCGGCGGGTGGTATTGGTCGTGCATGGCACCGCTTGGGAAGGCATGATGCTGCCGGTTCATCCCGGCGGCGAGCGAGCGTCGTACGCGGAGTTGCTGCGAGCGGCGAAGAGCGGCGCGTTTCCCCCGGTCGACGACGAACGTATCGACGCCGACACCGAATGGGTGCTCGAATCCTGCAGTCTCGGTCTGCGCCCCGATTACCTCAGCGCCGTGTCGAAACTCTTCGGAGGCGACGACGAGATGCGACCGAATGTCGTAGCGTCGCGCCGTTTCGTCGCCTATGCCATCGCAGAAGACGATAGCGGTGCGGCCCCTCGCTATGTTCGTATGGAACTGCCGATGGCGTCGAGGATCGTGCCCGGCTCGCCCAGCGTCATATCGGCCGATCGTTTGCAGCGTTACGTTGCCGACTTGCGACGAGATATCGATGACGATCGAGCATCGAGCGGTGCCAGCGCGCGCTGGAGCGTCGTTCCTATTCGGATCGAAGCGAGCGTACCGGCGACTCGTTCCGCGGGTCGATCGCCCGTGGAGCTGGCGCGAAGCGAGCCGGCGTTGCGCGAAGCGCTGCGCGGCTACAACCTCGAGCGCGGACGCCTCGCCTGGACTTGGGCGGACGACCCATCCGATAGCGCTGAGCGACGTATCGTCGGCGAGGCGACATTGATTCTCATGCACGCCGATCCGCGCGGTCTCTTGAACGAGTCGTTGCCCTGAGCGATCGCCCGTACGGCGAAGATCGCCCTTGAATCGCGAGGGCGGCCCCTCATGTCAGGGGCATCGCGGCACAGCCGCCCCTTCGTCCGGAGTCCCGCCCATGCGCATGGACAAACTCACTTCGCGGTTCCAACAGGCCCTCGCCGACGCGCAATCGCTGGCGGTCGGTCGCGACCACAATGTCATCGAATCCGCGCACTTGCTGGCGGCTTTGCTCGACCAGCAGGGCGGCGGCACACGGCCCTTGCTGGCCCAGGCCGGCGTCAATGTGCCGCTGTTGCGCGAGCGCATCGGCGAAGCGCTCGAGAAGTTGCCGAAAGTGTCGGGGCAGGCCGGTAGCGTGAATGTCGGCAACGACTTGGCGCGCATGCTCAACGTGACCGACAAGCTGGCGCAACAGCGCGGCGATGCCTTTATCGCCAGCGAATTGTTCCTGCTGGCGTTGCTGGAAGACAGCGGCGACGCCGGCCGCGCGTTCAAAGCCGCGGGCGCGAGCAAACAGAAATTGGAAGCGGCGATCGACGCGATGCGCGGCGGCGAGAAAGTGCAGAGCGAGGGCGCCGAAGAGCAGCGCCAGGCGCTGGAGAAATATTGCATCGACCTTACTTCACGTGCGGAGTCGGGCAAGCTCGATCCGGTGATCGGTCGCGACGAAGAGATCCGTCGCACCATCCAGGTGCTGCAACGGCGCAC
The DNA here is from genome assembly GCA_020852215.1 of Lysobacter sp. Classification (GTDB taxonomy): domain Bacteria; phylum Pseudomonadota; class Gammaproteobacteria; order Xanthomonadales; family Xanthomonadaceae; genus Lysobacter_I. The sequence goes on from JADZBF010000214.1 coordinate 8,222, forward strand.
GAAGAACAATCCGGTGCTGATCGGTGAGCCCGGCGTCGGCAAGACCGCGATCGTCGAAGGCCTCGCCCAGCGCATCGTCAACGGCGAAGTGCCCGAGGGCCTGCGCGGCAAGCGCGTGTTGTCGCTCGACATGGGTGCATTGATCGCCGGCGCGAAATTCCGCGGCGAATTCGAGGAACGTTTGAAGGCGGTGTTGAACGATCTGGCCAAGAACGAGGGTCAGATCATCCTGTTCATCGACGAATTGCACACGATGGTCGGCGCGGGCAAGGCCGAAGGTTCGATGGACGCCGGCAATATGCTCAAACCCGCGCTCGCCCGCGGCGAATTGCACTGCATCGGCGCGACCACGTTGGACGAATATCGCAAATACGTCGAAAAGGACGCCGCGCTGGAGCGTCGCTTCCAGAAAGTGTTCGTCGGCGAGCCCAGCGTCGAAGACACCATCGCGATCCTGCGCGGCTTGAAAGAGCGATACGCGGTGCATCACGGCGTCGAGATCACCGACCCGGCGATCGTCGCCGCGGCCACGCTCTCGCATCGCTACATCGCGGATCGGCAATTGCCCGACAAGGCTATCGACCTGATGGACGAGGCGGCGTCGCGCATCCGCATGGAAATCGACAGCAAGCCCGAGGAACTCGATCGCAAAGAGCGCCGCCTGATCCAGCTCAAAATCCAGCGCGAAGCGTTGAAGAAAGAAAAAGACGATGCGTCGAAGCAGCGATTGGCCGATCTCGAAGCCGAGATCGCGACGTTGGAGCGCGCCTACAACGACCTTGAAGAAATCTGGAAGGCCGAGAAAGCGGCGGTGCAGGGCACCACCAAGGTCAAGGAGCAAATCGAAGCGGCGAAGCTCGAACTCGAAGCGGCGCAGCGCCGTCAGGATTACGCGACGATGAGCGAAATCCAGTACGGCCGCATCCCCGAATTGGAAAAACAACTGCAAGCCGCGCAAGCCGCGGAAACGCAGGGCTTCCAACTGCTGCAGGACAAAGTCACCGACGAGGAGATCGCCGAGGTGGTCTCGCGCTGGACAGGCATTCCGGTGTCGAAGATGTTGGAAGGCGAACGCGAAAAACTGTTGAAGATGGAAAGCGCGCTGCACGGTCGCGTGGTCGGCCAGGAAGAGGCGATCAAGGTCGTCTCCGACGCCGTACGCCGTTCGCGCGCGGGCCTGAGCGATCCGAATCGCCCCAGTGGCTCGTTCCTGTTCCTCGGCCCGACCGGCGTGGGCAAGACCGAGCTGTGCAAGGC
>JADZBF010000215.1 GCA_020852215.1 Lysobacter sp.
GAGAATGCCGGACATCGACCGCGGTCACGCCCGAAACGTGCCGGGGTCGGGTGTTCGGGATTGTTAAAGACTCATAAATCTGATAGCGTGACCATCCGAAGGAAATAGGGAACTCGACCGCCCGCCAGCGGTCAGACGCACACCATGCGCAGGCATCTTCGTCCACTGTCGATCGCGTTGCTGCTCGCCCTCGGCGCCGCAGCCGGTGCCCATGCGCAGTCGAAGCCGGCTTCGCGTGATCGCGTCGAACTCCCCGTCTGGAACCGCGACAGCGGCCAACTCGAAGCGGTTCTGGTGCTCGAACCGACCGATATCGCCAAATCCAGCACGCGCGCGCGCTTCGGCATGCGCCACCTCGATCATACCTTCGGTCTAGGCGCGGGCGATTCGCTCGGCATGTTCTGCGACCGCAAGCAAGGCCTCAGTCGCGCGCTGGACAATCTGATCGAGAACTGCGTCCTCGCTTCCGTTCCGTCCGACCCGGGGCGCCGCAACGCCGCCGCCGCGATGTTCGGCCGCAACGGCACGAAAGTTGGCGTCGGCGGCGCCCAGACCCGTACCCATATGCCGCAGTGGTTGGCGCCGGGCGCGGGCAACGGCAAGGTCGATATCAACGAAATCACGGTATTCAGCCAGAAAGACTTGCCGCGCCAGGGCTATGTGTCCATCGCCGGCACCGTCGCCAAAGCCCGGCTGCAGAACCCCACCGAAATCCCCGGTTTCAGCGATCGCTGGACCAGCCGCCAGTTGAACCTGGGCGGCGGCATCGGCGCCTTCGGCGTCAATGTCATCGGCGAAGTCGTCGACACCCCCGGCCCCGACAAATGGGAAGGCCTCAGCCTCGGTCTGAGCTGGCGGACACCCTGGAGCGGCCAACTGACCGTCGGCGCCGACAATCTCGTCACCCACGGCAAAAACCCGTTTTCGCCTCGGACCATCGATGGCGAAGAAGAGGGCGCAGTCCCGTACGTCCGCTACGAGCAGGACCTCTGAGCGAACGCTTCCGGCGCCCCAAGTCGGGCGCCTGCCGGGTTTTCCGCCGGCCGTCAGTCGATTTGTTAACGACACTTTAATTTTTCTCCGAGTGGGGCTACTATCGGCCCCGGCCTGTCCCAAGTTGGCGTCTTTCTTGACGCTTTGGGGCGGCTTCCCATGGGAAACCCCAAGACTCGCTTGGAGAGAGAGATGACTTTGAAGACCAATACGCTTCGTGACGCGATCGCTTTTGCGCTCGCCGCGGGCACCACCGCCCTCGTGGGCACGGGCGCCGCATACGCCCAAGACGGCGACGACAAAGAGCAAGAGCTCGACCGCGTCAACGTCATCGGTTCGCGCATTCCGCGCGCCGCCGATACCGAAGGCACCGCTCCGGTGCTGACGCTCGACCGCACCGCGATCGAACAAACCGGTCTGACTTCGGTCGGCGACGTGCTGTTCAACATCACCGCCAGCGACGGCGGCGCGCTGCGTAACATCACCACCAGCACCAACGGCAGCGACGGCACGCAGAACATTTCGCTCCGCGGCCTCGGTGCGACCCGTACCCTCGTGCTCGTCAACGGTCGTCGTTGGGTGAGCCCGGACGGCGGCGCGGTGGATCTCAACACGATTCCGATTTCGGTCGTCGAACGCATCGAAGTGCTGAAAGACGGCGCCTCGGCGATCTACGGTTCCGACGCCATCGCCGGCGTGATCAACGTGATCACCCGCAGCAATTTCGACGGTGCCGAAGCCAGTGCGTATTTCGGTGGTTACTCGAAGGGCGACGGCTTCCAGCAGGCCTACGACTTCACCATCGGTTCCGACAGCGATCGTTGGAACGCGGTGTTCAACATCTCCTACACCGATGGCGAGCCCGTGTATCAGGGCGACCGCGACATTTCGTCCACGCCGGTCTTCGGCGGCGGCGATATCCAATCCGGCGGTCTGTACGGTTCGGGCAGCAACGCGGGCGGCAACTTCGTGCGTTGCGCTGCCGCCCCCACGATCGGCTCTAACGGCTTTCTAAATTGCGGAGCGATCGGTAACGGCCCGGGTACAGGGGCTGGCACAGGCATTTCAAGTACCGGTAGAACCTTGATTCCGGGCCGCCCTGGTACTTCTGCCGCCGATTTCCGGCCGTTCATCAGCTATACGCAAAATGGCTCGGGCTCTTCCGACCGCTATAACTTTGCGCCAGTCAACTACCTGGTGCAGCCGATCGAACGCTTCAACATCTACGGGCAGGGCACCCTGCGCCTGACTGATCGCATCAATGCCAATGTGCAAGCGGTCTACGTCAAGCGCGATTCGAACCAGCAGTTGGCCGAAGTGCCGCTGACCATGGATATTCGCGGTATCAATGGCCCCCAATGGGCGTTCGCACCGACACGCGACAACGTGTTCAATCCGCTCGGTGTGGATTTGCGGAGCATGAACTTCCGTTCGCTCGCCGTCGGTCCGCGTAAGCCGTATTACGACAACGACAACACCGCCGTCACCGCGTGGTTGGACGGTTCGTTCGATCTGGCCGGCCGAGCGATGTATTGGGATGCGGGTTACTCGTACCTCAATTCGCGTTTGAGCAGCCGCGGCGAGAACTACATCAATTTGTTCAACCTGCGTCGTGCAGTCGGCCCGTCCTTCCGCGATGCGACCGGTCTGCATTGCGGCACGCCGGGTAACGTGATCGCCGGTTGCGTGCCCTTCAACCTGTTCGGCGGTGCGGATCTTGGCTTGGGTGCTGGTGTGATCAATCAGGCGGAATACAACGCCATGATCAACTACATCCGCTACACCCAGAACAACTTCCAAGAAAACAACACGAAGGATTTCTTCGCCAACCTGTCGGGCGAAATCGTCGAGTTGCCGGCCGGTCCGTTGGGCTTCGCCGTGGGCGTGGAACATCGCCGCACCAACTTCGTGGCCCAGCCCGACGCCTTGGTGGCCGGAGGCGGTTCGTCGGACAACTTCAGCGAGCCGACCAGCGGTAACGTTCAGGTGGACGAGTACTACGCCGAGCTGAACATCCCGGTCCTGTCCGACATTCCGGGCTTCAAACTGCTGGAAGTCAACTTGGCCAGCCGTCGTTCCGACTACGATTCGAGCGGTCGCTTCGGCCCGCGAGATGTCACCGCCGATATCGGTGGCGATACATCGAGCAAGATCGGCATCAAGTGGCAGGTGTTCGACGACCTGTTGCTGCGCGGCACCTACTCCGAATCGTTCCGCGCTCCGGGCGTGACCGATTTGTATCAGGGCGGTGGCGAAAGCTTCCCGCAGGCGGCTGATCCTTGCAACATCGCGAACTTCAATAACCCGACGACTGACCGTGCCCAATGCGTTGCAAATGGCGTGCCGGACAATATCCGCGACCCCATTACGAACGCGATCATCACCCCCGGCGGCGTGGTGCAGGCCAATACTCAGATTCGTTCGTTGGTCGGTGGCAACCCGGGCCTGAAGCCGGAATTCGGTACCACCAAGAGCTTCGGTATCGTTTACAGCCCGAGCTGGTTGGAAGGCCTGAACTTCACGCTCGATTACTACAACATCGAGCTGGAACAAGTCATCGCCTTCCGTGGCGCGCAGTCGATCCTCAACGATTGCTATCGCATCGACGGCGACCCGCGCGTCACGCCTCTCTGCGCCCAGTTGGTTGTTCGCGATCCTACGGGCAACATCCTGGATCTTCGTCAGTCGAGCTTCAATCTCGCCGAGGGCGAAGTCGAAGGCTACGACTTCGCGGTGTCTTACGCGATGCCGGAAACCTCGTGGGGCAAGTTCACGTTCCAGTGGGATAACACCTACCAGACCAAGAACGACCTCTTCGGCACCGTCGGTACCTACAACGGCGCGCCGACTTGGCGTCTGCGTTCGAACATCGTGACCAACTGGCAGAAGGGCGACTTCGATGCCACATGGTCGATGCGCTACTACTCGGCGCTGGACGAGGCTTGCGACGGCGGCAATTACTTCGAGTATGGCTATACGCAGGCCGAAATCTGCAACAACGACATCTACGACTCGAACGGCAACTTCCTGCGTTTCGAGAACCGCATCGGTTCGCGCATCTACCACGACCTGCAGGTCGGCTGGAAGACGCCGTGGAACGGTAAGGTCATCGCCGGTGCCCGCAACATCTTCGCGAAGGATCCGCCGATCACCCGCAACTCGTTCGCCGGTTCGTTCGACGGCTCGTACGATTTGCCGGAAGGCGGCTTCTGGTACCTGCAGTACAACCAGAAGTTCTGATCGATTCGTCAAGCGCTTCAAGAAGACGGCCCCCGAAAGGGGGCCGTTTTTTATGCGCGACGGTTCGAATCCGATCACGTGCGCTGCGCAGAAAACACTCGCATGTAGGAGCGCCGGAAGGCGCGACCACCCCATCCATCACCCGAGGCGAAGCGTTCCGACGCGATCGGTCGCGCCTTCCGGCGCTCCTACAGACACATCGTTGGGCGATGCCTGTTTGGGAATCGGTGCCGATACGACAGAAACCCCGCATAGAGCGGAGCGCAGCTACGACAGAAACCCCGCATAGAGCGGAGCGCAGCCACGATAGAAACCCCGCGTAGAGCGGAGCGCAGCCACGACAGAAACCCCGCATAGAGCGGAGCGCAGCCACGATAGAAACCCCGCGTAGAGCGGAGCGCAGCTCCGCTGAACATATGTCCCACCAGGCCGCAACGGGATAGCGGGGCTGCGCTCCGCTCCGCGTCGAGGTCGGAAAGGATGTA
>JADZBF010000216.1 GCA_020852215.1 Lysobacter sp.
AGCAAGGGCATGGTGGCACCGCCGAGGCGCCGCCAACGCACGACGCCTTTGCGGTCGACCAGGATCAATTGCGGCGTGGTGGTCAGTGGGATCACGCCCGGCGTACTCTGATCGATCTGCACGAGGCTGAATTCGTAGGGGTCGCCGTAGCGCGCCAGCCATCGCAGCGCGAGCTCGGGCTCGTCGTCGACGTTGTAGCCGATCAAGCGGACCTTGGCTTTCTCGGCGAACGCCATCAACACCGGATGCTCTTCGCGACAGGTCAAGCACCAGCTCGCCCAGCCGTGCAGCAGGTAAACCGTCCCGAGCAGATCGCGTTTGGAGACGGTTTTCGGCGCGGTCTTGCCCGGTTGCTCCAGCACCGGCAACGAGAACTCGGGCATCGTGGCGCCGATGCTGTTTTTCTCGCGGGCGTCGAATTCGACTTTGCGCTGCGCTTCGCCGATCGAATACATCGCCATCAGCACGGTCGCGACCAATACGCCGGCCATCGCTGTTATCACCAGCCCGATCTTGAGTTTGGGATGCATCCGCGAAGCTCCTGTTCCTGTCATCGTGCGCGTTCCGCCGCTTCCAGCGCCGGCAGCAGTTCGTCGCGCACGATCGCGTCTGTCATGCCGCCGACGTGTTTCCAGCGCACCACGCCGTCGGCGTCGATCAAAAAGGTTTCCGGCGCGCCATAGATGCCGAAGTCGATGGCGGTGCCGCCTTCGACATCCTGCAGCACCAGCCAATACGGATTGTTGAAACGTTCGAGCCAACGCAGCGCGTCCTCGCGCTCGTCTTTCCAGTTGTAGCCGATCACGCGCACGCGCTTGGTTTCGGCGAAGCGCGTCAGCACCGGATGCTCGGTCTGGCATTCCACGCACCAACTGCCCCACACATTCAGCACGTAGGGCGCGCCGCGCAATTCCTGGGAAGTCACGATGCGGTTGGGCTCATGCAGCGCCGGCAGCGCGAATTTCGGTGCGGGCTTGCCGATCAGCGGCGAGGGCAGGGCATCGCGATTCTCGTCGAGGCTGAGCCAAACGCCCGCGCCGAGCAGCACCGCAAGCGCGAGGAAAACGATCAGGGGAAGCCAGCGTTTCATGCGGTCGTCTCCGCTTCGCTTTGAGCCGGTGCCGGTGCCGCTGCCTGCGGCGACGCGGCCGTAACCGGGTCGCTCGCGTCGAGACGCTCGCGCGCGCTGCGGAAACGTCGATCCGTCGCCGCCAACAAGCCGCCGAGCGCCATCAACAGCGCGCCGCCCCAAATCCAACGAATGAACGGTTTGATTTGCACGCGCACCGCCCAGGCGTCGCCGCCCAGCGGTTCGCCCAACGCAACGAACACATCGCGCGCCACGCCGGGACGGATCGCGGCCTCGGTCATCACCTGGCCGCCGCTGGCGTATTCGCGTTTCTCCGGATGCAGCACCGCGACCAGCGTGTCGTCGCGCAGCAAGCGCACGGTGCCGCGGCTGGCCATGTAGTTCGGACCTTGCGCGCGCTCGACGCCTTCGAACACGAATGCGTCGCGGCCCAGCGTCAAGGTTTGCCCGGGTTTCATCGCGATTTCGCGCTGCTGCAATTGCGCTTCGACCAGCAGCACGCCGATCAGGAACACCGCAACGCCGGTATGCGCGAGCAGCATGCCGCCCATCTCCGCCGTGTAACGCTTGCCGGGCGCGGCGCTACGCCAACGCCGCAGCGCGAATAATGCGGTGCCGCCGCCGACCCACAGCGCGCCCGCGACGCCGGCCGCGGTTTTCCAGGGGCCTTGCGGCGCCTGCGCGTAGGCGAGAGCCGCGGCGACGACCGCGAGCGCGGCCCAGGGCAGCATGGCCTTCAGCGGACGCGATGCCTCGTCGCTGCGCCAACGCGTCAACGGGCCGAACGGGAGCAACAGCACCAAGGGCGCCATCAACACCACGAACATCAGCGAGAAATACGGCGGGCCCACCGAAATCTTGCCCAGTTCCAACGCATCCGCCAGCAGCGGATACAGCGTGCCGATCAACACCATCGTCGCGGCGGCGGCGAGCAAAACGTTGTTGAAGACCAGCAGCATTTCGCGCGATGCCGGCGAGAATTGCGAGGACGCGTTCGCTTCGCCCGAAGAGGCTTCGGGCGCGCGCAGCGCATACAGCAGCAAGGATCCGCCGACGACCGCCGCGAGGAAAATCAGGATATAGACGCCGCGGCCGGGGTCGGCGGCGAAGGCGTGGACGCTGGTGATCGAGCCGGAGCGCACCAGGAACGTGCCGAGCAACGACAGCGAGAACGCGGCGATCGCCAGCAGCAGCGTCCAACTGCGGAAGCTGCCGCGCTTTTCGGTGACCGCTTGCGAATGCAGCAGCGCGGCGCCGACCAACCACGGCATGAAGCTGGCGTTTTCGACCGGGTCCCAGAACCACCAGCCGCCCCAGCCCAATTCGTAATACGCCCACCAACTGCCCAGCGCGATGCCGAGCGTCAAAAACGCCCAAGCGACATTGGTCCACGGCCGCGTCCAACGCAGCCAGCGCGTGTCGATGCGACCGTCGAGCATCGCCGCGATGGCGAAGGCGAACGGCACCGACAAACCGACGTAGCCCATGTACAGCATCGGCGGATGAATGATCATCCCCGGGTCTTGCAGCAGGGGGTTGAGGTCGCGTCCTTCGGCGGCGGCGGGCAACAAGCGCGCGAATGGATTGCTCGCGAACAACAACAACCCCAGAAACCCGAGCGAGACGAAGCCCATCGCGCCGAGCACGCGCGCGACCACTTTCTGCGGCAGCGCGCGCGAAAACGCGGCGACCGCCGCCGTCCACAGCGCCAGGATCAACGACCACAGCAGCAGCGAGCCTTCGTGCGCGCCCCACACGGCGGTGAAGCGGTAGATCGGCGGCAGCAGCGAATTGGAATTCGCCGCGACGTAGCGCACCGAAAAATCCTGCACCAGGAACGCATGGGTCAGGATCGCGAACGCCGTGCCGACCAGGAGAAATTGCATCCACGCGGCGGGTCGCGCGACCGCCATCCAACTGTCGATGCCGCGCTGCGCGCCGACCATCGGCAGCAGCGTCTGCAGCAGCGCCACCACCAGCGCGAGGATCAGCGCGATCTGTCCGAGTTCGGGAAGAAAATGCGGTGTCATGCGGTTTCAGCGCGTCTTGGCGTCGGTGTCGGTCGCGCCGACGGGCGCATCGGCGACGTTGTGCTTCTTGTGCGCCAAACCCATCTTGTCGGCGACTTCCTTCGGCACGTAGGTCTCATCGTGCTTGGCCAGCACTTGCTCCGCGACGAACACGCCATCGCGCATTTTTCCGGTGGCGACCACCGCCTGCTTCTCGCGGAACAGGTCGGGCAGGATGCCGGTGTAGCTCACCGGCAGCTCGGCGTCGCCATCGGTGACTTTGAAGCGCGCTTCCATCGAACCGTCGTCGCGCCGGAACGAACCGGCGGCGACCATGCCGCCGAGACGGAAACGGGTTTCGCCGCTGCGCACTTGTTCGCCCGCTTTGCCGGCGAGAATTTCGTTCGGTGTGTAGAGATAAGCGACGTTGCGCTGCAGCGCCAACGTCACCAGCGCGGTGGCCGCCGCGACCACGCCGAACAACGCCAGGACGAACAGCATGCGGCGTTTGCGGACGGTATTGGTGCGCGGCACGGGCGCGTCGGAACGGGCGCTCTCAGAGCGGGTGTTCATCGTTGCAACTCCGTCGAGGTCGGTTGCGCCGCGCGTGCGGCTTCGCGCTGCGCGCGCATGCGCACGCCGCGCAGAATCCGCCGAATGCGCAGACGCGGCGAGAAAAAATCCCAGATCAAGGTCGCCATGAAGACGGCGTAGGCACCGATCACGTATTCGATGTACGTCATTGCGCACGCTCCGGCGCGTCGCTCGCGGCGGTTTCGCTGGGTTCACGACCCTCGCGGCCGGCAGAGGTCGCGGCCGGCGGTCGCTCGACGCCCGCGCGTTCCAGCACCCAGGCCTTGCCGGCTTCGCGTTCCAGATTGTCGGCGCGGGCGCGCATCAACAACGAACCGGCGAACCAGAACTTGGTCGCCAGCACCAGAGCGATCAACGGCGGCAACATGCTGGCGTCCATGCTGGATTCGCCGAAGACGCGGATCGTCTGGCCTTGATGCAGCGAATTCCACCACACCACCGAATACCGAATCACCGGCAGCAGGCCGGTACCGACGATGGCGAGCAGGCCGGCGGCGCGCGCGGCGGCGCGGCGGTCGTCGATCGCGTGATACACGCCGATCACGCCCAGATACAGAAACAGCAGAATCAACTCGGTGGTCAGTCGCGGGTCCCATTCCCACCACGTTCCCCACATCGGCTTGCCCCAGATCGAGCCGGTCGCCAGGGTGACGATGGTGAAGGCCGCGCCGATGGGCGCGCAGGCCATCGCCAGGATTTCGCACAGCTTGATCCGCCAGATCAGCGCGATGGCCGAATAGAACGCCATCAGCCCGAACACGAACATGCTCATCCACGCGCAGGGCACATGGATGTAGAGAATCCGGAAGCTGTCGCCCTGCTGGTAATCGGCCGGCACCACGAACAGCGCCTGCCACAGCCCGTAGGCCATGATCGCCACCGCTGCCGCATAGCACCACGGCGCCCAACGCGCCGCGAACCGATCGAAGGTGGGCGGCGAGCCGAGTTGATGGAACCAGCGGACGATCGGATTCATGCGGTGCGCGACGATGTGGGGGAACGACGATCCTCGCCGATGGGCGAAGCGATACGGCAGCATGCACGATTCGCGAGAAGGCAGCCCTGATGCGGCTCAAGCGCGCGCGAATCGTCCGACGGCGATTCGACTGCGAGCGTTCGCGACGGATGAGGCTTCGACGGCATGCGCTTCATTGCGTCGCGATCCGGATCGCCGCCACAACCGCGCCGATCAGGCTCAAGATCGGTGTGCCCAAGGCCAATCCGATCATCAGCGGCGGCAATTGCGCATGCGGCAGATGCAAAAGTTCGGCCAGAAACGGAGTGGCCAGCAGCAGCGGCAGCGCGGTGGTCGCCCAGTGCATCAGGGTGCGCACGCCCACCAGCCACGCCAAGGGCACCGGCGCCAGCATCCACTGTTCGAGCGAGCCGTCCTCGGCGTCGCCGCGAAACAGACTGTCCAACGCCAGCAGGCCGGCCAGCAGCGCGGCGACCCATAACACGCCCGCCGCGGTGCGCGCCTGCAGTTGCGGCTCGTTGCCCAGGGCCAGCGCGAACAGCACCACGACGATCAGCGCGAACAGCGCCGGCTGCAGCGCATCGCCGCGACGGCGCCACAGCAGGCGCAGGTCCCGGGCCAGCAACGCGCGCGCCGAGGCCATCAGGCCCGGAATCGTGCCCTCGACGTAGCCGTAGCGGCCATTGGAAGCGTTGCGATTCATGCCGCGGCCGCTTGCGAACGGTCGGCGCGGCGCAACACCAATTCGCGCGTGCGCACCGGCGGCGCCGCGTAGGCGCCGTGGGTGGTGACCAAGGCCGCGCCGCCCTCGCGCAAATGCGCCTGCACCATGCGGTTCACCAACTCGATGCCGTCGAGGTCGAGATTGGCGTAGGGCTCGTCCAGCAGCCACAGCGGCGCGGGCGACAGCCACATCCGCGCCAGCGACAGGCGTTTCTTCTGGCCGGCGGAGAGCTGCCGCGCCAAATGATCCTCGTAACCGCCCAGCCCGACGATATTCATCGCCGCCGCCGGCACTTGCCCGCGGCGACGGCCGTGCAGGCCGCACAGGAATTCGAGGTTCTCCAACGCGCTCAGGTCCGCCTTCAACGCCGGCAGATGCCCGAGATAGGCGATGGCGCGCGCGCGGCTCGGCGCGTCGGTGGGGTGGCCGTCGATCTCGATGCGCCCGGCCTCCGGCTGCAACAAGCCGGCCAGGACGCGCAGCAACGTGGTTTTTCCGGCGCCGTTGTCGCCGCGCACCAACAAGGCCTCGCCTGCGTCGACGGCGAAGTCCAACGGCCCGAACACCGGCTCGTCGTTGCGCGCGAAACGCAGACCGCGGGCGCCGAGCAGCGGCGGTGCGGAGGCTGTGGCGTCGGTCATCGGAGGCGGGCGGTCTCGGTCGCGATGCGGGAGGGGCGTGAGGCTTCGGTCGTGCGCGCCGAAGGGCCGCATATTCTAGGGCCTGCGACGGTCCGAACGCGCTGTTGCGAGGGTCGGGCGGGCGCCTCGTACCGTCCGACTGCTCACCTCAGCCAATCGATGCGCCGGTCGTCGAGAAAGTTCGCCGGGCGCGCGGCGTCCACCCGCAGGCGGATCGATCCGTCCGGCGTCCAAAACAGGGTCGCGAGTTGTTCGTACCGGCGCGAGAGCGCGTCGAACGCCGCCGCCGACATGCCCAGCACCAGCCAACTGGGTTCGCGCCACGTGCGATTGGTCGCCGAGCAGAACGCGGCCCGGATCGGCAGGCCGGTGTCGATGAGGTCGCGGTGCAGATGGCGGTCGGCCTCGCGGTTCGCCGCTTCGGAACGCGGTACCGAACACGGGTTCCACGCCGACAGCAGACCGGCGCAGGCGGCCTCAGGAAACCGCGCCCACACCTCGGGCGTCGGCGCGCCGATCCGCAGGTCGAGCCAACGGCCGTCCAGTTCCCAGCGGTACTCGGCGGTCAGATAGGCGTGCATCAATTCGGCGATCCGCGCTTCGCCGAGCAGCGTTGGGGGAGAGGTCTGCATGGTTTAACCGAAACGCCACGGCCCGTACACTGGCGGAATCTCGCGTGTCGCCACGCGTCGAGCGGCCGCATCCTCGCATGTTCGCCTGCGGGTTCGCATGTGCCGACCGATCGCGCGGCGATGGTCCGATGTCTCGCGAGCGCCGCCCGCACGACCGCCATTCCGACCGGAACTCCGATGCCGCAGACCAAACTGCCCAAGGTGGGCACCACCATCTTCACCGTCATGTCCCAACTCGCGGCCGAACACGGCGCGATCAATCTGGGTCAAGGCTTTCCCGATTTTCCGGTGCCGCAACGGCTGGTCGACGAGCTCGAAAAAGCGATGCGCGCGGGTCATAACCAGTATTCGATGATGACCGGCATTCCGGCGCTGCGTCGCGCCATCGCCGACAAGACCGAGCGCGTCTACGGCCATCGGCCGAACGCCGACACCGAAATCACCGTCACCAGCGGCGCGACCGAGGCGATCTTCGACGCGATTCATGCGGTGGTGCGCGAAGGCGAAGAAGTCGTCGTACTCGACCCGTGCTACGACTGCTACGAGCCGGCGATCGATCTGGCCGGCGCGCGCGCCGTGCATGTGCCGCTCGATCCTGCCACGTTCGCGCCCGATTGGGCGCGCGTGCGCGCGGCGATCGGGCCGAAGACCCGGATGCTGATGATCAACAGCCCGCACAACCCGTCTGGCGCGATGCTCGGCGAAGCGGATATGCGCGAAGTGGCCGCCATCGTGCGAGACACCGGCGTGTGGCTGTTGTCCGACGAAGTCTACGAACACATCGTGTTCGACGGCGCGCGGCACGAGTCCGCGTTGCGCTATCCGGAATTGCGCGAACGTAGTTTCATCATTTCCAGTTTCGGCAAGACGTATCACTGCACGGGTTGGAAAGTCGGCTATTGCGTCGCGCCGCCCGCGCTCACCGCCGAGTTCCGCAAAGTGCATCAATACAACGTGTTCTGCACCTTCCATCCGGCGCAGCACGCGTTCGCGGCGATGATCGACGCCGAACCCGAGCATTACGAACAGCTCGGCGCGTTCTACCAAGCCAAACGCGACCGTTTTCGCGAACAACTGCTCGGCACCAAACTCAAGCCCTTGCCGGTGCCGGGCGGATATTTTCAGATCGTCGATTATTCCGCGGTCAGCGATTTGGACGATGCGTCGTTCTGTCGTTGGCTCACCGTCGAGAAAGGCGTGACCGCGATCCCGCTGTCGCCGTTCTACGAAACGCCGCCCGCCGGCCAACGTTTGGCGCGTTTGTGCTTCGCCAAAAGCGAAGCCACGCTCGATGCCGCGATCGAGCGCTTGGCGAAACTCTAACCTCCCCGCTGTAGAGCGGAGCGAAGCTCCGCTATGCTCTTACCGGATCAACATGTAGAGCGGAGCGAAGCTCCGCTGAATCGGTTTTC
>JADZBF010000217.1 GCA_020852215.1 Lysobacter sp.
CCTCCCCGGGCGCCCCTGTGGGTGGGCCGGACGGCCCGATCGGCACACGCAACACCTCGGATCGGCCCTTCCGGCCCTCCCACAACCAAGGCCCTCCCACAACCAGAGGCAGCCCTACCGACATCGCATGTCAGCAGCCGGGGCTATCCTGTCGCCATGAGCACTTACTGCGACTTCGCCCCCAGCCACCCCGTCCATGGGCCTTACCACGATCATGAGTACGGGTTTCCGACCCGCGACGAGTCCGCATTGTTCGAGCGGCTAATTCTTGAGATCAATCAGGCCGGGTTGAGTTGGGAAACCATCCTCAAGAAGCGCGAAGGCTTTCGCCGCGCTTACGATGGTTTCGATGTGGATCTCGTCGCTGGTTACGGCGAACGCGACCGCGCGCGCTTGATGGCCGACGCCGGCATCATCCGCAATCGGCTGAAGATCGAGGCCGCGATTCACAACGCCGGTGCGATCCGCGCCCTGCGCGATTCGCACGGCGGTTTTGCCGATTGGCTCGATGCGCATGCGCTGCACGATGGCGCGCCGCATAACGGCATGCCGCGCGACAAGGCGGCGTGGGTGAAACTGTTCAAGAAGACCTTTCGCTTCACCGGAGGCGAGATCGTCGGCGAATTTCTGATGAGTCTGGGCTATTTGCCCGGCGCGCATCGTGCCGATTGCCCGGTGCAGGCGCGGATCGCGCGACTGCGGCCGGCGTATCTGGCGTTCGCGAACGCGCCGCGAGCGTAAGCCGGCGGGGTGCGGTGCGCGCTCACAGCCGGGACGCGGTACGCATGCGCGGCCATCGCCATGCGTAAACCACGATCGCGGCGGTCATCAGCGCTTCCAACACAGCGAAGCCCTTGTAGAAATACCAACCGGCCTGATACACCAGCAAGCACATGATCGCGGTGTAGAACAGACCGAGCGCGATGTTCGCCCAACGGCAGATCGCCGCCGGCAGCAGCAACGACAGCGCGATCATCAGACTCGGCAGCGCCATCATCGTCGCGGTCCCGAACAAAACGCCCTGTGTCGTCGGGCCGAGCGGATCCATCCGGCCGTCCAGCATGCTCTGCAATTTGCCGGGCACGTACAACTCGAAGTAATCGCAGTAGATATAGCAACTCATTGTCGCCGCCCAAAGCGCGCCGAGTTTCAAGCGAACGTGAATTTTGATGTCGTCGAGACTGGCCATGGCGTTTCGCGAATGCGGACGGATCGTGGCACGGTGACATCGTCCCGCCGATTGGCCAAGTGACTTCGGTCACCCTGCCCGATGCCTGCAACACGCAGAGCGCGTAGAGCGGAGAGAAGCTCCGCTAAGGCCTTTCCGAAGCGCGTAGAGCGGAGCGCAGCTCCGCTGTGAAGTTATCGAGACCGCTTCAGCGGAGCTTCGCTCCGCTCTACATTGAGGCTGGAGGGGTGTGTAGCAGTGCTTCGTTCCGCTGTGGCTTTTCCGAAGCACGTAGAGCGGAGCGAAGCTCCGCTTTGGCATTACCGAGACCGCTTCAGCGGAGCTTCGCTCCGCTCTACGTTGAGGTTGGAGGGATGTGCAGCGGAGCTTCGCTCCGCTCTACGCGGGCTTTACGGAGCCGGCGGGGCCGGCGCTTGCGTCGGTTCGGTGAACCGCAGGATCCCGCCCGGGCCGAACATGCGGAACGGGATCGATTCGAGTTTCATGCCGCGGTTGGCTTGCACCGAGAAATGCAGATGCGGGCCGGTGGTGTAGCCGGTGTTGCCGGACAGGCCGATGACCTGGCCTTTGCGCACGCGCTGGCCGATGCGCACCAACACGCCGTCCACGTCCAAATGGGCGTACAGCGCCATGGTGCCGTCGTCGTGGACGATACGCACGAAATTGGCGCGGCCCGCGTATTTTTCCGCGTTCAAACCGCCGCGGTCGAAATCCGCCTCGACCTGCATCACCGTGCCAGGGCGCGCCGCCAACACCTGCGTGCCGATGTCCGCGGCGAAATCCACGGCATAACGGTTCTGCGCGTCATTGTGGCTGTAGCGGCCGCCGTAGCCTTGTTCCACGCGCACTTCGTCGCTGCGCAGCGGGTAGCCGTATTCGATATCGCGCGGTCGCGCGTTCGGGTCGCCGGGCATCACGTCCATCTTCAACAAGGCATTGCGATCGGCGGACACCGTGGCGACAAGCGCGCGCTGCTGGCTCGGCACCACCGCGCGCGCGGGCAGCGGCGGATCGGCGCGGACCGGCACGATGCGGGCGCGATCCTCGGGTTGATACAAGCGGACTTCGATCGGCCCGGCCAAATTGTTTTCGGCCCAGGCGCGCACGCTGCCGTCGGCTTGTTCCAATTTCAAGCGCGCGATCGGCATGGGCTCGGCGGGCACCGGAATGCGATCGACCGGCGTCGTCGCGGGATCGACGGTTTCCGGCACATGGTCGCCGTAATGCGCCACGCCATCGCGATCGAACCAGCGAAACACTTTGGC
The DNA here is from genome assembly GCA_020852215.1 of Lysobacter sp. Taxonomy (GTDB): domain Bacteria; phylum Pseudomonadota; class Gammaproteobacteria; order Xanthomonadales; family Xanthomonadaceae; genus Lysobacter_I. The sequence continues at coordinate 2,455 of JADZBF010000217.1, forward strand.
CGCTTGCGCCGCGCTGGCGCATGCGAACACCGTGAGGCAGCCCGCCACCGCGATTTTCGCGAGCGTTCCGCTCACGGACACCGCGCCGGAAGTTTCAGCGTGCGCGCGACATCGCGCAGATCGAACGCCGCGACGGCTTTGTCGCGATGCACCGCGAACAGAGCGCCGGCCGGGAAACGCGCGCTGGGCGCGGTGCGCAAGGCGATGCCGTCGGTGGCGGCGACGACGCGGCCGACGAAACCGCCGCGCGCGGCGAGCGTGTCGCGATCGAGCAGGCGGAAGGCGGTGAGGTCTTGACGCTGATCGACCGCGATCCAAAATCCGCGCGAAAAACCACGGGATTTCGCACAGCGCCACAGCGCGACGCCTTCGGCTTCGGCCTCGAAACTGCCGCGCGGCGCGCTGCGGCCGGTGAACTCTCCGTCCAGCGTGTATTCGCGCAGCGTCGAATCGCGCCGCTGCGCGCGGTCGACGAACTCATCGGCGATCAACAGCGTGCCGCGTTCGCGGTCGCCGGCGATGGACTCGACCATGCGCAACGCGGAGGCTTCGCGCGCATCGCCGAAATGACCGAGCGCATCGGCCGCGAGCGCGCCGTCGGCGCCGAAACGCACGCGATAGCGGCGAACGCGTTGGTCCAGTTGCTCGAGCGGCGGCACCACATCGTAGTTCGCGCCATTCATGAAACTGTCGGTGACGTAAACATCGATCGCGTCGTCGGCGCCATCGACGGTCGTGTTCAGCCACAGGCCGTAGGGCGCACGCAATTGCGCTTCGCCGAAGCTGCCCAGCGGCGCGAAATCCGGCAGCGCGAACACTTGAACGCGATGGTTGTCGCGTTCGACCACGAACAAACGATCGCCGGCCACGGCCAGCCCGTTCGGGCGTTTGAACCGGCCCGGGTCGCTGCCTTTCTCGCCGAACGTGCGCAGACGCGCGCCGGTTTCGGCATCGAAGATCACCAACCGATGGCTGGATTTACCCGATGCGATCAGCCACTGCGTCCCGTCGGGGTGGCGCCAAGTGGCCAGCGAGTCGAGTTCGTCTTCGTCCACCGCCTGCGACACGAAGGTTTCGCCGACGACGGCAGGAGGGCGGCGGTCGCGTGCGGCGGCGGGGCCGACGGCGCACAAAGCGAAGCAAAGCAGGGCGGCGAGGGCGCGCCCGCGGGCGAAAGGACGGATCGGCATGCCGCCAAGTATGCGGAATGGCGGCGGGTCAGAGCAATCATCGCTTCATCCGCATGAAGCGATTGACAAACCCGAAAACCCCGGGCATCCTGCGGCCATCCATCAAGACCGGCTGAGGGACAGGCCCGAAGACGCCGGGGCAACCTGATGGGACGTAAGCCGATATCGCATCGGCCTCGCCCCGCGAAGGTGCCAACTCCTGCGGGGACCTGCGTCCACCGGAAGATGGTTGCGAATCGCGGCAAGCGCCGCGGCTCGCAGCAGCGATTCTTCGGTCTCCCCGCGCCCTTGGTGGCCCACTTCCGGAGACCGCCATGACCTTCGCCATCGACCCCGCCCGCTCCGACGCCGCCCTCGGTTCCGCTTACGCCATTCGCGACGATCTCGCCGTTGCGCTCCTCGGCATCGGCGGAACCGACAGCGCCTCCCGCGCCGCGCACCGGACCGGCACGATTTCAGCATCGACCGCCATCGATTCGCCGTCGGCGCTCCGCGGCCGTCTGCGCATCGCGTTGCCGCTGCGTCACGCCGGCACGCGCGAGGTGGAGATCGCCTACGACTGCGTCGGCCCAGCCGATGCGCCCGTGGTGCTCGCGGCCGGCGGCATTTCGGCGCACAAACATGTGGTGTCGACCGACGCCTTTCCCGAAGCCGGCTGGTGGGAGACCCAAAACGGCCGCGGTCTCGATGCCAGCCGTACCCGCATCGTCGCGATCGATTGGCTCGGCGCCGACGGCGCGATCGATGCGCCGATTGACGCGCGCGATCAAGCCGATGCGATCGCCGCGACGCTGGATGCGCTCGGCATTGCAGCGGTCGATGCCTATGTCGGCGCGTCTTATGGCGCGATGGTCGGGCTGCAGTTCGCGGCGCGCTATCCGCAGCGCGTGCGTGCGCTGGTGGTCATCAGCGGCGCGCATCGCGCACATCCTTACGCCAGCGCATGGCGTGCGTTGCAGCGCCAGATCGTCGGTCTCGGCCAGTTGCAGTGCGACGACGCGCAGGGCCTGTCGCTGGCGCGGCAGTTGGCGATGCTCAGCTATCGCACGCCGGGCGAATTCGCCGAACGTTTCGACGCGCCGCCGTCGCTGGTGCATGGACGCGCGCGCGTCGCCGCCGAGGATTATCTGGAGCATTGCGGCCTCGCTTATGTCGCGCGCACCTCGCCGACGGCGTTTCTGCGCTTGTCGGAATCGATTGATCTGCATCGGATCGATCCGGAATCCGTGTCCGTGCCGACGACCGTCGTCGGCGTGACCGAAGACCGTCTCGTGCCGGTCGAAGACATCTTCGAATTGGCCGAACGCCTGCCGCAGGCCGAATTGCGACTGCTGCGCTCGAAGTACGGGCACGATGCGTTCCTGACCGAAATCGAGAACATCGCGACGGTGCTGATCGCAGCGCTGCCGCGCGTCGAAGCGTGTACGGGAGGTGCGGCATGAGCGCGACGTTCGGGACGCATCGCGAAGTCGACGACGCGATCGCGACGCCGCTGCGCGCTTCGACGCTCGCAGTGCGCGCGGGAATCGATCGCGATACCGCGTTCGGCGCGGTGACGCCGCCGATCGTGCTGTCGTCGAATTTCAG
>JADZBF010000218.1 GCA_020852215.1 Lysobacter sp.
CCCACCACACGGAAACTATCGCACCTCCCATGCTGGGTGCACAGTACCCAGCCAAAATCATGACCCCCGCCTATCGTCAGTCTCGCGTGCGCTCTGGTGGGGTTCGCTACGCTCACCGCCACCCTACGAACGATGCGAGATGGTGGGGTTCGCTGCGCTCGCCGCCACCCTACGAACGATGCGAGATGGTGGGGTTCGCTGCGCTTGCCGGCACCCTACGGACGATGCGAGATGGTGGGGTTCGCTGCGCTCACCGGCACTCTACGAACGATGCGAGATGGTGGGGTTCGCTGCGCTCACCGCCACCCTACGGACGATGCGAGGCGCGCATTATCTTGTGTCCGTGATGTCGATCGCTACGTGCAGATCCGTCTCGCCCAGGAATGCGCCCTCCGGTCCGAATCGCCGTTCGACGATCCGCGCATGGTCGTCGGCGATCAGCGCCACCGTGCTGGCGCGCGTGCCGTACTGCGCGCTGCGAATGAAGGCGGGCGACAGAAAGCGTTCGAGCGCCAACCCGACGCCGGTGTCGGGCAATGCATCGTCGGGCGCGATCACGGGATCGGCAAGCGCGTCGAATAGCGTCGAGAGATCGGCCGTCTCGCTCAGCGCGGCCGGCGTGACGCGCCACGTATCGAGCCGCGCCATCAAGGCGGCGGTCTTCGGCCAAGGCGCATCCAGCCCGCCGTTCGAAACGCCGTGCATGCCCGGAGCCAGCGGACGCATCGCGAAACGCACGCCGCCGCGTTCGTCGGCCGCGCGATTGGTGGCGAACGCGAGCGTCTCGCCGTCGCAGGTCAGCAAATTGAACGGGCGGTACTCCATCGCCTGCGATGCCAGCGGTGCCATCGCATCCGCGGCCTCGTTGCCTTGCACGAAGGCCGCGACCAACGCGCCCCGCGTTAGCCCCTCGCTGTCGCCGGGGCGACGAACGTTCGTCACCGCGGCCAAACGTCGCCCGCGCAGGGCCAGCCAGCCGCCGCCGTGCAGCGCATCGCGACCGCCGATCACGTGCGGATCGTCGCGCCAGGCGTCCAACGGCAGCGTCGGCCGCGCGTGGTATTCGTCGCGATTGGCGGCCAGCACCAAGCGGTAACGCGGGTGCATGCGCCAAGCGAGCGCGATCAGGCACATGGTCGGTTTCGGAATGGCGAAGACGTCAGCATAACGAATGCCGCCGCCGTCCGTGCGGAGACGACGACGCGCAGGGATAAGGCCGACGGGCCATCATTCGACCGGTAATGCGGCGCGCAGAATCGCCGTGCGCGCGATCAAGGTATGCGCTATGAACGGCATATCGCCGCGATTGTCGAGGCGGTCTCGATTCGCCGCCAGATGCTGTCGCAGCGTGTCGAATTCCGCCGACGCTTCGTCGCGGTGGCCCTGCGACCAGCGCACGCGCAAGCGGGCGAAGGCCGCGTTATGGCGATCGATCTCGCCTCGCTTGGGCATCGCCGCCATTTTCTCGGCGATTCGGGCGTGTCGTTCGGCTTCGTCGATACGGCCGAAGAACAACAACGGGCCGACGCGATTGGCGTACGGATCGCCGTAGGGTTCGCCGACGCGTTCGCTCGCGGCGATGGTCGATGCCAGCAGAGCGTCGGCCTCGCGATAAAGCGCGGGCCGCGCGTCGCCTTCGCTCTCTCTCGCCGCGACGATGAGAAGCGACGCGAGGTCGTTGTGTCGTCGCCATGTGGCGGTGTCGGCGGGGCCCTGGGTGCGCAGCGCGATGACGGCGGCGCGACGCGCGTAAGCGACGGCCGCTTTGGTCCGGCCTTGTTCGATCTCCACGGCGGCGCGCATGCCCAGCACTTCTTCCAGCAACGGATGCCCCGCGCCCACTTGCGCGGTCATGATGGTCTCCGCGCGGCGCAACGCGATCCGCGCGCGTCGTCCATCGGCGCGGCACGAGCGCCAGGTCTTGGCGATCGTCAGCCAAGCGCGCCCGGTCTCGACGTGCGATTCGCCGAACACAGCGATGGTATCCATCAGCGCCGTCGCCGCCAGCGCATGCGCCTCGTCGGGGTCGCCTTCGGCCGCGCGCAGCAGGGCCAAGGTCTGCCGCGTCTGATTCAAGGGCAGCGGGTTTTGATCGTCCAGAAGGCTCAACGCTGCGCGCAGATCGCGCTCCGCTTCGCCGGAATGTTCGAGCGACGCACGCACGGTCGCGCGCTGGCGCAGCAGCGAAGCGAGCGCGGGCCGCCCGCTGTCGCCGAGCCGTTTCGCCGTTTCGATGGTGCGATCCAGAATGCGCAAGGCCTCGCCGGTATCGCCGCGCAGCCATCGCGAGACCGCCCATTGATAATTCAAATCGACCCCGGCGAGATCGGCGTCCTCGCCTTCGATCGTTTCGAGCGTCGACGCGCCTTCGTGCGCGAGGCGTTCGGCTTCGGCCCACTTCGAGCGTTTGTTCATCAGGTTCGCCAACAACGCATTGCGCTTGGCCAGCACCAGCGGATCGTCGCCGCTCAGACGTTTCGATTCGAGCAGCAAGCGCTCGGCGGTCGCGAAGTCGGAGCGCAACAGATACGCGCGCGCCAGCGCCACCAAACCTCGCGCGAGAAACTGCGGCCGATCCGCGCCGGCATCGGCGCGTAATCGACGTTCCGCGTCGTTCAACAAAGCCAACGATCGACGCGGCGGATCGCGGAGCGAGCGCAGCGTCGCCACGCGCAAAGAATCTTCGAATAGCCGGCTGAGAATCGCGTCGTTTTCCGCCGCCATATCGGCGCGTGCGCTCTGCCGCAGCAGCGCGCCGCTCATGATCAGAATGGCCGCGAAGGCCAGGACGGTCAGCGCGGTGGCGAGCGTGTTGCGGCGGAGGAACCGCCCTGTGCGATAGCGCCAATCGCCGCTGCGCGCTTCGACCGGACGGCGGTCCAGCCACGCGCGCAAATCGTCGCGGATATCCACGACGGCGGCGTAGCGTTCGGTCGGATCGCGATGGACGCAGCGCAGGGCGATGGCGTCCAGGTCGCCCGCAAGCGCGTGCGACAGCCTGCGCGCATCGCGACAGCCGCGTTGTCGAGCGCTGCCGTGCGGGTGTGCGAGCGCACGTACGCTCACGGGCACCGCCTCGTCCGCGGTGCGCGGCGCAGGCAGCGGAAGCGACATCGGGGCGTAGGGCCAATCGTCGCAAAGCAAGCGATACAAGACCGCGCCGAGCGCATAGACATCGATCGCGACGCTGGGCGGCGCGCCCTCGAAGATTTCAGGAGCGGCGTAGGGCGCGCTGACGCCGACGCGCGCGAAGCCGCCGTCCGCGTGCGGCGCGCGCATGGCCGACAATCCGAAATCCAGGAGTTTGACGTTGCCGTCTTCGTTGACGAGCAGATTCGAGGGTTTGACGTCTTGGTGCAGGACACCGTGCGCGTGGGCGTAACCGACGGCATCGCACACTTGAATCATCAGACGTACGCGCGTGCGCAAATCGGCGCTGTGGGCGTCGCACCACAGATCAATCGGCTCGCCGTGTACGCGCTGCATCGCGATCCAGGGCTGCTCGCCGTCGTCCGTGCCAGCATCGTACAGCGCGACGATGGAAGGATGCTCCAGTCGCGCCAAGTGGCTGCGTTCCTTGGCGAAAGCCTGCCGCAGCGCTGGCGACATGAGTTCGGGGCGCACGGTCTTGAGCGCGACTTCGCGTTCGTAAAGGCCATCGGCGCGATGCGCAGCGTAGATCACGCCCATCCCGCCGACACCGATGATGCCATCGACGCACCAAGGCCCCAGGCGCGTGCCGTCGGGCCAGATTCTCAACTCCGACCGTTCGCTGCTCGCGGTCTCGCCATCGAGCGCGGCGTACCAACGCAACGGCGAAGCGAACGAATGCGTTTGCGCGTCGGCGGCGAGCAAACGCAACAACGCGACGCAGGCCTCGGGATCGTCCCGCTGCAGTTCGGATAAGGTCTCCGTCAGCGAGGCGCGCGGCGAGTCGGCGTAACGATCGAACAACGACAGCGCACGCGCGTACGGATCGTTCGATTCGGTGTTCAAGACGCCTCCTTGGCGATGCCGATGTTAGCGGCGCCGATCCTAGCGACGCAGATCTTAGCGAGGCCGATCTTAGCGAGCTCGGCGTTCGGAGCGCCGATGAAAACGCGTCGGCATAGCCGGTCTTCGTGTCGGCGCTTCCCGTTCATGGATGCATCGGGAGGCGCATTGGTCGCCTCAGAGCGCGATAGCGGCATCCGCGACGCTGTCTCCGAGTTGCGTGACCAGGAAGGCGCGCGCTTTGCGCCAGTCGCGTCGCAGCGTGCGCTCGGTGACGCCGAGCGCGAACGCGATTTCGTCTTCCTCCAGGCCCGCGAAATACCGCATTTCGACCAATTGCGCCAAACGCCGATCGACCCGCGCCAAGCGCGTCAATGCGGCGTCGATGGCGAGCATTTCCGACAGCACGTCTTCTTGCGCGGCGTCGATGCGCTCGTCGAGCGCCAAGGCGCGTTCGCCATCGCCGCGTTTTTCGGCGGTCTCGCGCCGCACTTCGTCCATCAGCACGAAACGCATGGCGCGGGCGATCAGGGCGGTGAAGTGGCGTCGATCCTCGACCGTGAATTCGGCGCCGCACAACCGCAACCAACTTTCGCTGACCAAGGAGGTCGCCGAGAGCCCGCCGTGCTGGCGTCGCCGAAGCTGGGCGCGTGCGATGCGGTGAAGGTCGGCGTAAAGCAGGCCATAGATCCGATTCCAAGCCTCGCCTTCGCCCGCCTGCGCGGCGATCAACAGCCCGGTGACGGATTCGGACGTGTCCGACCGGATCGCCGTATTCGTGATGGCCATCGCTTTATTCCATGTCCGCAAATCGGTTCGCGCTACGAATAGCCAAGTAAGTAAAGCACAGCCCCCACCGCTGCGCACACCGTTTCCCATTCTTTCGGATGTGGAGGGCGGAGGCAGCCCATGGTCCAGCGACGAGAACATGCCCACGATCGAGACCCGCCGCAGCGCGCGCCGACACGGACGAGGCCATCGGAATGGACGAAGGCCGCGCACCCACGCGGCGGGCGATTCGCGGACAAGCGCGTCGACTCGGCGCGAGCGGCGGCAGTGAGCCGAACGCCGCTCTATCGCAGCGAAGTACTCGATGCCAAACGCAATCGCTGGCTGGGCCGACTGGTCTTGCGCCAGCCCATGTCGCACTGGGCGATGACAGGCGGCGCGATCGCGATCGTCGCCCTGCTGACGGTGTTCTTGTTCGTCGGCGAGTACGCGCGAAAAGTCAGAATCTCCGGCCGCCTGGTCGAAATCGCGACCTCGCCGCGGGCCGCGAACGAGCGCCTTATCGCGCAAGGATCCGCGCAAGGCGCCACGCAGCGCGCCCCGCCGCTCGAAGCGGAATTGTGGATTCCCGAACATGCGCTGGCATCGGTCGATGTCGGCGCCGAAGTCTTCCTGCGCTACTCCGCATACCCGCACCAGCGCTACGGCCAATATCGCGGGCGCATCCTTCGGATTTCGCGAATTCCGACCGCCGACGCATCGCCGCAGGCATTGGACGAAATATCGGGCGCGCAGGCGAGTCGCTATCGCGCGGTCGTCTCGCTCGAACGTCAGCGCGTACGCGACGACCGCGGCGTCGAGCGCGACCTACGGCCGGGGCTCGGCGTGATGGCCGACATCGTCGTCGAAAAGCGCGCGCTGTACCGATGGCTTTTCGAACCCTTGGCGCGCTCGTAGACACGTGCTCGCCGACAACGCATCCGTATCGATTCGCCCTCCGCAACGAACTCCCGTACGCATCGAACCCGAGCTCACATCCCATGACCGACACTTCGAAGACCGTTTTCATCTACACCATGCCGGGCGACTGGCATGCGATCCTCGCCGAAACCGCTTTGAAAGCGCGGGGCCATCGCGTGGTGCGCTATTTCGGCTCGGATTTTCCCGAGACGGCCGACATCGAATTCGAATACGGCCGCGATGGCGAAACCTTGCGTTTGCATACGCTCGACGGCAGTTTCGCGCTTTCGGACATCGATGTGGTGTGGAACCGGCGGATGATCGGTCCGAAAGTGCCGCCGAACGTCGATCCGCGCGACCGCGACTACGTGGCGCAGCAAATCCGTTTCGGCGATGCCGCGCTGCGCAGCTTGCTTCGCGAGGCGTTTTGGATCAATACGCACGACGCCGCACGCAACGCCGACCACAAGCCGAAACAATTGCAGTTGGCGTTGCGCAACGGCCTGCGCATTCCCGAAACTCTCATCGCCAACCGGCCGGAGGCGATTCGGCGCTTTCTCGATAAGAACCCGGATGCGATCCACAAGCCGCTGATCGGCGCGTCGTGGGAAGAGAACGACAAAACCCTGTCCACGTACACAGCGCGGGTCAGGCTCGAAGATCTGCCCGCCGACGCCTTGCTGCGGGCCGCGCCCGGCATTTTTCAGGCCAAGGTCGCGAAGCAGTACGAAGTGCGCGCGCAGTTCTTCGGCGCGAGCTATTTCGCGTTGAAGATCGACTCCTCGCGAATCGAATACGGGGAAATGGATTGGCGTCTGCACCAGCACGGCGGCATGACCGACGGCAGCGTCGCGTTGCCCGAAGCGGTCCACACCGCGTGCCTGCGGCAGATGCGCAGTCTGGGATTGGTCGCGGGCGCGTTCGATTTCATCGTCACGCCAGACGACGAGTGGATCTATCTCGAAGTCAACGAAGCCGGTCAGTTCATCTTCGTCGAGCAATGGTGTCCTGAATTGACGTTGTTCGACGCGTTCTGCGCATTCGTCGAAAGCGGCGATCCGAATTTCGTTTATGCCCGCCCAGCGTCGCCGCAGACCCTCGAAGCCTTGCAGGAAGCCGCGGACCCCGACCGCGTCTGCGCCGAAGACGAGGCGCGCCGCGCGCCGCCGGTCGATCCAACACCCGTTGCGGAGAAGGCGACCGCGTGCGCCGCATGAGGATCGAATCCTGTTTGCCGGCACCCATGCATCGTTCGATCGATTCATTCCACCCCGATCGGTATCGATCGCGGTCGTAAGGCGCCCATGACGGGCGCATCCAAGCCAGCCCCACACAAGGAGATGTTCATGAAAGATCACGAAACGCGCGTTCTCGGACGCATTCTCGCCGTCGAAGAGCTCGATGCGGTTTCGGGCGCGAGAACCCTGCCCTCCACCGATATGACGGTGCTTCCGAGAGTGTTGGGCGGTGGCGAAACGGGAACGATCGAGGATAGCGGCGTCACCGCCGACAGCGGAACGACGGCCGACAGCGGCACTTTGGCCGATAGCGGGACCACCGCAGACAGCGGCACGGTCTCCGACAGCGGCACCGCGTCCGATACGACGCCCTCGCAGGATACCAAGCCGGTCTTCGACACCTTGCAACAGCCGTGATTGCGCTCGGAAGGCGATCAGCCCTGCGATCGCCGCTCGCTCCGATGCACGACGGCGTCTTGCGTCGTGCATCGGCACTCCGACCGTCGGTTTCGGCGCACGCGTTCCGACGAGCGCATGGGCCGAAGGCGAACGAGGAATGCTCGGCTTCTAATCAACTTCCCAACTCCGAGAACCATCATGCATGACGAAAACAATCGCGTCCTCGGACGCATTCTCGCGGTCGAAGAACTGAGCGCCGTCGCCGGCGCCAAGAAATTCCCCACCGAACCGACCACCGACACCACCGCTTCCTACGATAGCGGCACCGTCAGCGATACCGGCACCGCCTCCGACAGCGGCACGGCGGCCGATACCGGCGCCACCGCCGACAGCGGGACCACGGCCGATAGCGGCACCACCTCCGACAGCGGAACCGCCGCCGACACCAGTCCGAACCCGATCGCGCGCGATGCGCCGAGCGCTTTCTGATGCGAGCGATTCGATTCCGCACGCGAATCAGATCGCGACCGCGTGCGGAGTCGAAACCCGTCGCGGCCATTCGCGGATTTTTTTGCGTTGACCGGCGTCGCGCATGCGCGGGACGTCGGCGGCTGTCATCGCGAGCCGACACAACGGCGATGCATACAGGACCGCACGACGCGGTCTTTTCCGAAGTCCACTTGACTGCAAGGAGAAACATGCAATGAACGGAACACTCGAAAACCGCGTACTCGGCCGCGTTTTGGCGGTGGAAGAACTGAACGAGGTTTCGGGAGGCTGGACGACCGCGGCCGACCACGACACCACGAAGTCAAAGGACACCGGCGCGCATCAAGTCGATGTCACGACGGTGATCAGCGAGAGCAGCGGGCTGAAGCCTTAATGCGGGATGCGGCCGACCGCCAAGCGGTCGGCCGCGCTCATTCACCCTGCCGATGCGCGGCGGATACCTCCATCGCGCATCGACGCGGGTCGCCGTTTTCGGCGCGCGCGTTCCGACGAGCGCACGGGCCGAAGACGAGCGAAGAACGCTCGGCTTCGAATCAACCTCTTTTTTCGAGAACTTATGATGAAAAACGAAAACAACCGCGTGCTCGGACGTGTCCTCGCCGTCGAAGAAACCGCCGATGTCGCCGGTGGACGTCCCATTGCCACATTCCCGCCCGCTGATACCGGCTACGTCTACGACATCATCCCGGTCCAAGAGTACGACGGCCTTTCGCTTCCAAGCATCGACGGCCGCTGATCGTTCGATCGACCGCAACGGAAACGACATCGTTTCCGATCTATCCACGCCTTAAGGAATCCTCATGGAAAAGCCCGCCAATCGCGTCCTCGGACGCATCCTCGCCGTCGAAGAAGTGTTGGATGTTTGCGGCGCCAAGCCGACCCATCCGCTGGTCGACAACATGACGACGGTGGAGAGCGACAGCATCCGCTGGTTCGACGACCCGCAACCCTGATATCCCGCGGCCTTAGCTTTCCGCGGATACGACGTCCCACCTCTTTCAACCTCCAAGAGCAACGACAGGAAACACTCGCATGAACGATACGAACGACAACCGCGTGCTCGGCCGCGTTTTGGCCGTGGAAGAAACCAACGCCGTCGCTGGCGCGAAGCCCACATCGGTACGCGCGGATACGCGGATCGACGTCAACGGCAATCCGGACACGACGCCGACGCTGGACTCCGGCACCGCCGCGGACGCCACCAGCACGATTATCGACATCGTGATCTCGCCCTAAACGGCTCGAACGACCGATCGCGAGCGTACGTCGAATCTCCCCGGCGCACGCTGCGATCGGCCGTTCGGTCCTTTTCGCTTTTCGCACCAGAGCATCTCCATCCATCTCGACAGGCGATTCATCATGCACAACGAAAAAAAGCGCGTTCTCGGCCGCGTCCTCGCCGTGGAAGAAGTCCGCTCCGTTCACGGCGCCACGGGGCGCGACACGTACACCGGCGATCCCGAAGGCGTTCCCGAAACATCGCCGACGGACGACATCACCTTACCGATCGACGACACCAGCAATCCTACGGGCGAGACGACGGTCGAAGCCGATAGCGGAACGGCGACGGACACCAGCGTCGCGCTCGATTGTTCCGGCACTCGTCGCGATGTGTTCATCGGCGAGGTGGATTGCCCTTGATCGCATTCCAAGCGCGATCGCCATACGCGGCCCGGGCAGGAACGGCGTGAGGCCGCAAGATCGTTCGTTTCGCGGTGCGAGCGCCATGGACGGCGCTCATTGCGGATATTTTGTGTGCGGGTCTTGTGTGTGCGGATGTTATGCGTGCGGATGTTATGCGTGCAGACCTCCTGTGCTTTTCCCTTGCCGCGATTCGGCGCGAAGACGATGCCCAAACTGAAAAGCCTGCTGCAAACCGAAGCCGCGCAATGCGGCCACATCTGTTTGGCGATGGTGTTGGACTACCATGGTCGCCAGATGGACGCGTTCGAGCTGCAGCGCGAATTTCCCTCGTCGATGCGTGGCGCGACGCTGGCCGATTTGATCGACGATGCCCAAGCCGCGGGCATGCAATGCCGCGCACTGCGGATCGAACTGGAGGAATTGCCGCAACTGGAAATGCCGGCCATCCTGCATTGGGATATGGATCATTTCGTGGTGCTGGCGAAGGCGACCGCGCGCGAGATCACCATCCACGACCCCGCGACGGGCGTGCGCAGCATGCGCATGAGCGAGGCGTCCGTGCATTTCACCGGCGTCGCCCTGGAGCTTTCGCCAACGACGACGTTCCGCAAGCGTGAGCTCGACGGCGGCATTTCGCTGCGACATCTGGTCGGGCAAGTCGTCGGCTTGAAGCGTTCCGCGGCGCAGATCCTGTCGTTGTCGTTGATTCTGCAGATGTTCGGTTTGCTGACGCCGTTCTACATGCAATGGGTGCTCGACGATGTCATCGTCACCCAGGACATTCCGCTGCTGTGGCTGCTCAGCGCGGGGTTCGTGCTGTCGATGCTGATCAGCGCCGCGATCGGTTGGCTGCGCAGTTGGTGCTTGGCCTACTTGTCCGCGCGCGTGGGGCTGCAGTGGTTCGGCAGCATCCTGGCGCATTTGGTGCGGCTGCCGATGGATTATTTCCAGAAGCGCCACCTCGGCGATGTGGTGTCGCGGATGGAGTCGGTGCACGCCATTCAGAACACCATCAGCTCGAGTTTCATTGAGGCGATCCTCGACGGTTTGATGGTGGCGATCGCGCTCGCGATCATGGCCTCGTACAGCGCGAAGCTGCTGTTGGTGAGTGTGCTCGCGCTCGCGGGGTATCTGGCGCTGCGTTGGGCGACGTTCCCCACGCTCAAGCGTCTGTCCGAACAGCAGCTCACGGCCGCGGCGAAGCAGAATACGCATCTGCTGGAATCGATCCGCGGCATCCAGGCGTTGAAACTCAACGCCGCCGAGTCGATGCGTCGCGCGACCTTCGATACGCTGATGGCGGACACCACGAATCTCGGCCTGGAGATCCAGCGTTTCGCGCTGAAGCTCGGCATGGCCAATCAAACGCTGTTCGGCGTGGAGCGCGTGCTGGTAGTGGGAATGGCGGCGACGCTGGTGATCGACGGCCGCATGAGCGCCGGCATGCTGGTCGCGTATCTGGCGTACAAAGAGATGTTCACCGGCGGCGTAAGTCGGTTGATCGACACCTGGATTTCGTTCCGTACCCTGCGCGTGCAGGCGGAGCGTTTGGCCGACATCGTGCTGACCGAGCCCGAGGACGCGGGCGGCGGCGAAGGCCCCGAATTGCCGCAGCACCGTCCGCTCGGACTGGAAGCGCGCGGATTGCGCTACCGCTTCAGCGATTCCGACCCGTGGGTGATCGACGGCTGCGATCTGGTGGTCGCGCCCGGCGAGACCATCGCCTTGGCAGGCCCGTCGGGTTGCGGCAAGACCACGCTGATGAAGTTGATGCTGGGACTGCTGGAACCGCAGGCGGGCGAGATTTCGGTCGATGGCCGCACGATCCGCGACATCGGTTTGCGTCGTTATCGTCGCGCGGTGGCCGCGGTGATGCAGGACGACCAAGTGTTCGCCGGCACCATCGCCGAAAACATCGCCTTCGGCAGCGAAGCCGCCGATCCCGCCGATATCGAGGCGGCGGCGATGGCCGCCTGCATCCACGACGAAATCGTGCGCATGCCGATGGGCTATCAAAGCCTGATCGGCGATATGGGTTCGGCGCTGTCCGGCGGGCAGAAGCAGCGGATCATCCTCGCCCGTGCGCTGTTCAAACGCCCGAGCCTGCTGTTCCTCGACGAGGCGACCAGCCATCTCGACATGGACGCCGAGCATGCGGTCAATGCGGCGGTCAAAGCGCTGCGGTTGACCAAGATCGTGATCGCGCACCGGCCGGACACCATCGCCAGCGCTGATCGCGTGTTGGTGATGGCCGAAGGCCGCATCTGCGGCGAATATCGTCCTTCGGCGGTCTTGGCCGCACCGCCGCCGTCGCAATCCCGGCCGAAAGTGTCCGTGGCCTGATGCGCTGCGGCCGGCCCGGCGCCAGTCCCCCTTGCCGACGGAACGGCCGCGTCTTTGCCCGGATGATGCACCGCAACATCTAGGCAAGCCGGCCCGGGCATGCTATTGATCGGTTCGACGATTCGTACACGGCATCGGGGACCGCATGACGGCAGACGCAACGCAGAGTCGAAGCCAGGCGGCGACGTGGGGCGCGTCGCGTTTCGACGAAATGCACGACGCGGACGGCGCGCCGCGGCCGCATTACCGTGTGCTCGACGAGTGGCTGCGCGGCACCCGCGAAGACGCGATCGAGAGCAAACGCCGCGAGGCGGAGATCGCGTTCCATCGGGTCGGCATCACCTTTTCGGTCTACGGCGAAGCCTCGGGCAACGAACGCCTGATTCCCTTCGACATGGTGCCGCGGATCGTGCCGGCGGCCGAATGGCGCATGCTCGAAGCCGGTCTACGCCAACGCGTGCATGCCTTGAACCTGTTCCTCGGCGATGTTTACGGCGAACAGCATATTCTTCGCGACGGCCGCATCCCGACGGATCTGGTGCTCGGCAACGCGGAGTATCGCGCCGAAATGCGCGGCCTGCGCGTTCCGGGCGGCGTGTATTCGCATATCTCGGGTATCGATCTGGTGCGCGCCGGCGACGGCGAGTACTACGTGCTGGAAGACAATCTGCGGGTGCCCTCCGGCGTGTCGTACATGCTGGAAAACCGGCGGATGATGGCCCGCCTGATTCCCGAACTGTTCGCGCGCCAGCAAATCGCGCCGGTCGAACGCTACCCGGACGCCTTGCTCGCCACGCTGCGCGAAGCCGCGCCCGAGGGCATCGACGATCCGACGGTGGCGGTGCTGACCCCAGGTGCGGCCAATTCGGCGTATTTCGAACACGCCTTCCTCGCGCAGCAGATGGGCGTGGAATTGGTGGAAGGCGCCGATCTGTTCGTACGCGACGACACCGTCTACGCCCGCACCACCCGCGGCCCGCAGCGCGTGCATGTGATCTATCGGCGGATCAACGACGATTATCTCGATCCGACCGTGTTCCGCCCCGAATCCATGCTCGGCATTCCCGGGCTGTTCGGTGCCTACCGCGCTGGACGCGTCACCTTGGCGAACGCACCGGGCACCGGCGTGGGCGACGACAAATCGGTTTATCCCTACGTGCCGGACATGATTCGCTTCTATCTGAGCGAAGAGCCGATCCTGCATAACGTACCGACGTGGCAACTGCGCAAAGAAGATGATCTGCGCTACGCGCTCGAACGCTTGCCGGAATTGGTGGTGAAGGAAGTTCACGGTGCGGGCGGCTACGGCATGTTGGTCGGGCCGGCGGCGACGCGGGCGGAAATCGAAGAGTTCCGCCAGCGCATTCTGGCCTCGCCCGCGAACTACATCGCGCAGCCGACATTGTCGTTGTCGACCTGCCCCACCTTCGTCGAGAGCGGCCTCGCGCCCCGGCATATCGATTTGCGTCCTTATGTCTTGTCCGGCAAACGCATCCAGGCGATGCCCGGCGGCTTGACCCGCGTCGCCTTGCGCGAGGGCTCGCTGGTGGTGAATTCGTCGCAGGGCGGCGGCACCAAGGACACCTGGGTTCTGGAGGCCTGATGCTTTGTCGCACCGCCAACGACTTGTACTGGGCTTCGCGCCATATCGAACGCGCGGAAAACACCGCGCGACTGCTCGATGTAACCTCTCGCGTCGCGATGTTGCCGGAGCGGCTGGATCGCGGCAAAGCGCAGGCGGCGCCGTGGCGGCGCGCGCTGGATGCGCTGGGCGCAGCGGATCTCTGTCTCGAACGTTATGGCCATATCGGGCCGGACAGCGTGCTCGATCATTTGCTGTTGTCGCCCGAAAACTCGTCGTCGATCTACAGTTGCCTGCGCGCCGCGCGCGAAGCGGCGCGGGCGCAACGGGTGGCGATCACCTCGGAAATGTACGAGGACCTCAACGCCTCGTGGCTGGAGATGCGCGATCTCGATGCCGCGCGTATCGAGCGCGACGGTTTGAGCAGCCTGCTCGAACGGGTGAAGAGCCGCTCCGCTTCCTTCCGCGGCGTCACCATCGGCACGCTCGGGCGCGGCGAGGGCTATCACTTCATGCAACTGGGCGTGTTCATCGAACGCGCGGACTGGTCGATCCGCTTGCTCGATGTGGTCGGCAGCGACGCCGACCTCGCCGGCGACGGCGAAGCGCGCGATACTCTGCAGTACTTCCAATGGAGCGCGTTGTTGCAAGCGCTCTCGGCGTTCGAAACCTATCGCCGTTCGCATCGGCAGACGGTCAGCCCGATCGGCGTGGCCGAGGTGATGCTGCTGCACACGGCCAATCCGCGCTCGCTGCAGACCTGCACGCATCAGTTGTACCGCGTATTGCGCACCCTGGAGGGCGAAGAAAGCGCGGACGTGGTGCGGCAGGCCGGCGCGCTGTCCGCGCACACGCGCTACGCGCGGATCGACGAAATTTTCGCGGAAGGGCTGGAGCCGTGGTTGCAGAACGCGATGGCGCGTTTGGTGCGTCTGGCCGAGGCGATCCATCGGCATTTCATGATGGCGTCGGACGATTCGGCGCCCGTCATGTCCCAGCGGTCGACCTGATCCGCTTCCCACCGTCCCCGCTTGCGGGCAAAATCGGCGCG
>JADZBF010000219.1 GCA_020852215.1 Lysobacter sp.
CACCGCTGTATTTCAACAGACGCATGGGGTCCACAAACACTTACAGCAAGAGCTCGTTGCTGCAAGATTCCGGGGCGTTGATTGCGAGTGCTGAATAGCCTACAAAAGCTCACAGCGCACACCCGGGATGACGGCTGCGAAAGCCGTAAGACTCATGCGCAGGGCGGAACCGCCGAAGGCGATTTCGCCATATCCAACAGTCCCAAAACTGCAAAACGGCGGAATCCGCTTCGCGGGTTCCGCCCTACGCGCATTCGGAAGGCCCGCGAAAGCGGGCCTTCCTCTTGTCGGCGGCGGCGTCTTGAGCGATGGTGCGCATCTGGTTCGTTATCGGAGTGGTCGCATATGCGCGTTCTCTTTCACGGCGCCGCCGGCGAAGTCACCGGTTCCCTGCACGAGGTCGAAGCCGCGGGTAAGCGCCTCTTGCTCGATTGCGGCATGATCCAGGGCAGTCCCGAGGCCGAGGCGCGCAATGCGGAGGCGTTCCCGTTCGAGCCGTCCGAGATCGACGCGCTGGTGATCAGCCACGCGCATATCGACCATATCGGCCGCGTGCCGTTGCTGGTCAAACGTGGGTTCGATGGGCCGATCTACGCGCAATCGGCGACCGCGGATCTGATGGAGATCATGCTGATGGACGCTGCGGGGATCGCCGAGGGCGATGCGCTGCGCGCGAACCGTCATCGTCGCCGCGGCGAACCCGAAGCTGTGCCGCTCTACACCAAGGACGATGTGCGCAGAGCCCTGAGGCGCGTCCGTGCGCTGCCGTACGACCAGCGCAGCGAACTGTTTCCGGGCGTCGAAATCGCTTATCGCGACGCCGGCCATATCCTCGGCTCGTGCAGTATCGAAGTGTGGGCGGACGGCGCCAAAGCCGTGTTTTCCGGCGATCTCGGCCCGAAAGGCACGCCGATCCTGCGCGACCCGACGCTCATCGCCGACGCGGATCTCGTGCTGATGGAATCGACTTACGGCGATCGAACGCATCGCGATCGCGCCGACACCATTCGCGAATTGGGCGAGATTCTTGACGAGGCGTGGGACAGCGGCGGTTGCGTGCTGATCCCGGCGTTCGCGGTCGGTCGCAGCCAGGAATTGCTGTATTGGTTCGCGCGCGAGTGGGACGCGTGGAAGATGTCGCGTTGGAAGATTTTTCTCGACAGCCCGATGGCCTCGAAGGTGGTGGAGGTGTACGACCGCCATCGCGACTTATTCGACGACGACGCCAAGCGCGTCTGGCGGGAACGCCCGAATCCCTTCAAGTTGCCGAATTTGCGCATCACCGAATCGCAGGACGAATCGATGGCGATCAACCAGATCGAACGCGGCGCGATCGTGATCGCCGGTTCGGGCATGGCCAACGCCGGGCGCATCCTGCATCACATGCGTCATCGTTTGCATCGCAGGCAGACACATATTGTTTTCGTCGGTTATCAAGCCCAAGGCACCACCGGCCGGCGCATCGTGGACGGCGCCAAATGGGTGCGCATCCACGGCCATGATGTCCGCGTGAACGCGCAAGTGCACACCGTCGGCGGTTTGTCGGCGCATACCGACCAACGCGGATTGATGGAGTGGTACGGCCATTTCGACCCGAGGCCCGCGTTGGCCCTGGTGCATGGCGAAGACAAGGCGCGCGAGGCGCTGGCGGGCGAGATCGGCGAGGCCTATGGCATCGAAGCCATCCTGGCGCGTCCCGGTTTGACGCTGGATGTGCCGCAGGACGGCGATGATGCCGATGCGGATGCTGGGCGCGATGCTTTGTCCGCATAGATTGCGATAGGTCTCATGCAAAGCATCCCGCAATACATCCATCTATTCCCTGGAAGGGATCTCCCGGCTCTCCGGCATCAACCTACACGCACACTGGTCGTGCTTGACCAACTTGTCGATCCAGAATGGCAACACTTGGTCAGTCGCTGGTTGATTGAAATGGGGTGCCTATACATGCTGGCTTGGGGAACTGGATGCAGCAGTTGGGATGACTCCGTCGACATGGCGAACCACGAGGTCTTTGACTACGGCGACATCCCTGAAGAATCTGACGCAATGACCACTTGGCATGCGGATGAGCCACTCGCCGAGTGCATGTGGTTCGCAAAAAACTGCGCAATGCATTCTTTAGTGGAGATTGAGAGGACGGTGATCGTGCACATAGGCGCACAAGCACGCGAGGGCGAACTTCTGGCCGCGTATGCGCAGGCCTAACAATTCGTTCAAACCGCCCCGCATTGTGGCGTGGGCCGGGGGCTTCTCTAGTCCGCGTTCCGGGCCATCCCCCGCGTCGTTCGCTGAACCGCGCGGGCGCAAGGCCGGTTTCGCTGGCGCTCAGGGCGGTTTTCGCGTACAGTTCGCCCCGTTTCGCGCACGGCTGGCCCGTTTTCCAATGGCAGCCCGCTGCAGCTCCGGCATTCGCCCGGTCCCCGCAGCACTCTCCGCACGTCTTTCGTCGCGCCGAACACGACCCGCCACCCGGCGCGTCGTCTTCTGTTTTGCTCGCAGCGCGGTAGGAAAGCTCCGAGTGACGCACCGCATCGCCCTTCGCGAGAAGGCGGCGGTCATTATCGTTATTGGAGCTCATCATGAATTTCGAAACCCTCGGGCTTTCGCCCGCGTTGCTGCGCGCGCTCGCCGACAACGCCTATACCGTGCCCACGCCGATCCAGGCCGAGGCCATTCCGCTCGTGCTCGCCGGCCGCGATGTGCTTGGCGGCGCGCAAACCGGCACCGGCAAGACCGCCGCGTTCGGCTTGCCGCTGCTGCAGCGACTCGCCGAAGACGGCAAACCCGCGACCGGCCCGCGCAAACCGCGCGCGCTGATCCTGTTGCCGACCCGCGAACTCGCGGTGCAAGTCGCCGACAGCCTGCGTCGCTACGGCAAATATGTGCGTTTGAACGTCACCACGATCTACGGCGGCGCCGGCATGCAGCCGCAGGTCGACAATCTGCGCCGCGGCGTGGATATCCTCGTCGCCACGCCCGGTCGCTTGATCGACCATCTCGATCGCGGTTCGGTCAAGCTCGACGGCGTCGGCATGCTGGTGTTGGACGAAGCCGATCGCATGCTCGATATGGGCTTTTTGCCGGCGATCCAGCGCATCCTTTCCCGCGTGCCCGCGGAGCGGCAGACCCTGCTGTTCTCGGCCACGTTCGAAGCGCAGATCAAGCGCCTGGCGATGGATCTGCTGCAAGATCCGCATCAAGTGCAGGTCGCGACGCAAAATGCCGTGGCCGATACCATCTCGCATCGCGCGCATCCGGTGGACGCTTCGCGCAAACGCGATCTGTTGATCGAAATCCTCAGCGCCCGTCATACCGATCGCGTGCTGGTGTTCGGCAAAACCAAGCACGGTTGCAATCGCTTGGCCGAACAATTGGAACGCGCCGGTCTCAAAGCCGTCGCCATTCACGGCAATAAGAGCCAGGCCGCGCGATTGAAAGCGCTGGACGCGTTCAAATCCGGCCGCTCGCGCATTCTCGTCGCCACCGACGTCGCCGCGCGCGGTTTGGACATTCAGAATCTGCCGCTGGTGATCAATCACGACCTGCCGATGGTCGCGGAAGACTACGTGCATCGTATCGGCCGCACCGGCCGCAACGGCGCACAGGGCGAAGCGCTGTCGCTGGTGTCGCCGGAAGAAGCGGGTTTGCTCCGTCAGATCCAACGCGTGCTGAAAGCCGACATCGCTCTGGAACCCGTCGCCGGTTACGAGCCGAGCAAGCCGATCCGCATGGACGGCAATGCCCCGGGCGCCGGACGTCCCGCGAACGCCGGACGCCCCAGCGGCCAACGCCCGCCGCGCAAGCCGGCGCATCGCGCTCACGGCAAACCGGCGGATCGCGGCGCGCATGCGCATGCGCACACCGGGCAGAAGCAGGGCGCCAAAGCGGGCGCGCAACCGGCCGCGCGTCAGGGCGCAGGTCGAGGCGACTCCCAGGCCGACAGCGGCCATCGCGGTCGCCGCGACCGCAGCGGCGGTCGTCGCGCGTAAGAACGCACCGCGCTGCGCCGGGCCGCGTTTCGAAGCATCGAATCGCGGCGCATCGCAACCGCAAGACAGAACCGAGGGCTCGCAACGCGAGCCCTTCGTTTTTTGGTAGAAATCGGTTCGAGCGAAGCGCACGAGGACGAGGGTTCGAGAATGCGGGGCGGCTAACCCCAGCGGCACGCCTCGACCGTTAGCGGCTCTGTCCGTGCGCCGACGCCATCCAACCCGAGGGGATCGATCCGTGAAATATCCGTCCAGGAAATATCCGTCCAGAGCTGCCATCGCCGTCTTTTGCGTCGCCGGGGCGATGATCGCCGCCTGCCGGCCCGCCGCCCAGACCGTCGAGCGACCCGAAACCGTCGCCGCCGAATCGAAGACGCTCGGTGCCTTCGCCGACGAAAAAGAATTGCGCGCCGTGTTGGATAAATTCCGCGAGGCAGGGAAGAAGCGTCGTGCCGCCAGGTCGCAGGCGGTGATGGAATCGGACGATGCGGTCGCAATGTCCGCGCCCGCCGCCGAGGCGGCTTCGGATGCCGCCGCCGCCCCCGCCGAGGCGAGCAAGACCGAAGCGCGCTCCGACGAAGAATCCATCACCAACGTGCAAACCGCGGGCGTCGACGAAGGCGGCATCGTCAAGCGTCAAGGCGATTTTCTGATCGTATTGCGGCGCGGCCGTCTGTTCACGCTGCG
>JADZBF010000220.1 GCA_020852215.1 Lysobacter sp.
GCCGGCAGCGCCGATTCCTTGCGCGCCGAGAGCACGACGACGACCGGCGCATCGGCCGTCGCGTCGTCGCGCACATCGTCGACGAACTCTTCGATGACGAGATGGCCGTTCGCGCCGCCGGCACCGAAGGAACTGAGACCGGCGATACGCGGGAATTCGCTGCGCCGCCCGTCGCGTTCGATCGTCGGCCGCTGCCACGGCTGCAGACTGCGCTGCACCCGGAACGGGCTATTCGCGAAGTCGATAAACGGATTGAGGGTGTCGGAATGAATCGAGGGCACGAGCATGCGGTGCTGCATTTGCAGCAGCACCTTGGTCAGCCCGGCGATGCCGGCGGCCGCTTCGAGATGCCCGATGTTCGCCTTGGCCGAACCGATCGCGCAGTACTGACGCTCGCTCTGACCAAACGCCTTGGTCAGGGCGCTGATTTCGATCGGATCGCCGAGACTGGTGCCGGTGCCGTGCGCCTCGATATAGCCGATATGGCGCGGGTCGACGCCGGCCGTATTCAAGGCCTCTTGAATCAGCGCGGCCTGCCGTTTCGGATTCGGTACGGTGAAGCCGGAGGCCTTGCCTCCGTGATTGATCGCACTGCCACGAATCACGCCGTAGATATGGTCGCCGTCGCGTCGCGCCTTCGACAAGGATTTCAGCACCACCGCGCCGACGCCCTCGCCCGGCACATAGCCGGTGCCGCCTTCGCCGAAGGCGCGGCAACGGCCGTCGGTCGAAAGAAAGTGCATATCCGACAACAGGTTGTATTTGTTCGGATGCAGCGACAGATTGGACGCACCGGCGATGGCGACATCGATCTCGCCCTGACGGATCGCTTGGCACGCCAAGTGGATCGCGGTCAGCGAAGACGAACACGCGGTATCGAGCGTGAGGCTGGGGCCGGAGAAATTGAACTGATACGACACCCGGTTGGCGACCGCCCAATAACAGCTATGCGGCACCACCCAATCGTCTTGCGGGCGATCGACGCCGTGCAGTTGATAGTCGCCCCACATCAAACCGACATAGACGCCGACCGGGTTGTCGCGCGTACCGCGAGCGCTGGCCAAGGTATCGGGCGTGTAGCCGGCGTCCTCGATCGCGTGCGCGGCGATTTCCAGGAACAGACGCTCGTTCGGGTCGAGAATCTCCGCTTCTTTGGGCGAGATATTGAAAAAGGCGGCGTCGAAACGATCGACGTCGCGCAGGAACCCGCCCCAGTGCGCATAACTTTGCGCCTGCGCGGGTTCGCCCGGACGGAAACGGAACTTCGCAGCGATGTCGGGACGCTCGGCCGGAATGGTCTCGATGCAATCGCGCCCTAAACGCAAATTGTCCCAGAATGCTTCGAGCGTTTCGGCTTGCGGATAGCGACCTGCGAGACCGACGATCGCGATCGCGTCGTCGACAGGCGATGCGACCGTGTTGCGCCGCGCCGCGAACGCCGCCGCGCGCGCGGACGGCGCGAACGGTGCGTATGGCGCGATGTCCGCGATATCGAGCGGTTCGTCGTCCGCGACGCCTGCGCCCAATTCGCGCGCGAACGCTTCGGCGTGATGTTCGAAGAAGTAGTCGCTGAGTTCGCCGAGCGTCGGATATTCGAAAAACAGGGTCTTCGGCAGCGTTCCGAAGGTTTTCTCCAGCAGCGCGATCAGTTCGATCATCACCACCGAATCGAAACCGTAGTCCTTGAACGGCTTGTCCGTCTCGAATTCCGCGGTGATCCGCAACTGCTCGGCGAACAGGTCGGACAGGTAACCCGCGATCACGCCCGCATCGACGGGCGCCGATGCGGCACTCTCGTCCGACTGCGCGATCGCGCGGCAGACATCCGCATGCTGCTCGACGAAGTACGCGGCGATCTCGCCCAGGTTCGTGTATTCGAAAAACAAGGTTTTCGGCAAATTGCCGAAGGTTTTTTCCAGCAGCGCGGTGAGTTCGATCATCACCACCGAATCGAAGCCGTAATCCTTGAACGACTTGTCGTTCTCGAATTCGGCGGAAATATCGAGCTGACGCGCGAACAAATCGGCGAGGAACGCCGAGACCGCGTCGATATCGATCGTTCCGTCGCCGGCGGAATCCGACGGCGAAGCGGCGTCCGACGAGCCGGCATCCGTCGCCGGCGTCGCACCGAGCACTTCGCGAACGCGCGCGGCGTCGCCGGGCATCACCAACAGTTGCGCGCTGCCCTGGGCCATGGCGAATTCGAGCGCGTCCAGTCCAGGCGCGTCGAGAAGCGGGACGATGCCGAAACTGCGGCGCACGGCCTCGATCTCGGCTTCGCCCAAGCGCATGCCGCCGTTGAGCCAGAACGGCCAATTCACCGACAAGGATTTGCCGCTGCGCTCTTCGCGCAGACGCAGCGTGTCGCGCATATGCGCGAAGGCGTCCTCGAACGCGTTGCCGTACGCATAATCGCACTGCCCGACATTGCCGAGCGCGCCGGCGACCGACGAGAACAGCACGAACATATCGAGCGGCTCGTCGCGCGTGGCTTCGTCGAGATGCCATGTGCCGAGCGTCTTCGGCGCGATGACGCGCGAGAACTCTTCCGCGCTTTTGCGCAGAACGAACGCGTCTTCGATCACCCCGGCCGAATGCAGCACGCCGTTGAGACGATGACCGTCGGCGTGCACCGCCGCGATCGCGCGGCGTACATCTTCGCGATCGGCGACATCGCAGATCAAATACGTGACTGTGCCGCCAAGCGCTTCGATCTCGGCCAGCATCGCCTGCTGCTTCTCGCCCGGCGTCGAACGCCCGGTCAGATAGACGTTGGCGCGATAGCGCGCGCACAGGTGACGAGCGACGATCCGCCCCAAACCGCCGAGGCCGCCGGTGATGAGATAGGTGCCGCCTTCGCGGAATTCCGCGGCGTCGGGATCCTGCGGCCTTTCGACGCGCGCGCCGACCGCCGCGAAACCGCGTACTTCGCGGATTCCCTCGCGATAACGCACATCCTCGATCGTGGCCGAGCACAGGAATTCGTCGACGACGATCTCGGCCAGGTTCACATGATTGCCGTTGGACGCCGTGCCATCGAGGACGCGACCGGAGTAGCTCGGTTTCTCGATGCGCAGGGTCTTGAACAGGCCGCTCAAGGCCAGATGTTCGATATCGTCTTCGAACGGCGGTACCAGATACAGCAAACGCGCCGATTTCGTCCCGCGGAACATCGCTTTCGCCAGCGCGAACACGTGCTGCGCCGATGCGGCGATGCGCTCGGGGTGGCGATGATGGTGCGTATGCGACGGTATCAACAGCGTGCGCTGCAGCGAGACGCCGCGAGCCGCGAGCGCCGCGACCGCGGTGTGATAGTCCTCGAGTACGCCCGCGCGTACCGCGATCGCGCCGCCAACGATCGCGCCGTCAACGACCGCGCCGTCAACGATCGCGCCGTCGGCGGTGCTTTGACCGAGCGCGTTCTCGCTCTCGCCGAGCAGCACAATGCGCTCGAAGCGCGTATCGGCCAATCGCTGCGACGTGCGCAGCAAGCCTTCGGCCCAATCCAATTCCTGCTGCGGTCCGATCAACACGATATGTTTGATCGGCGCATCGACCGGCGATGTCGACTCGGCCCGCCATTCGGCCGTATACAGCGCATCCTTCAAGGACGCGGGGACCGGCATCGTCTCGGAGGTGTCGGGCGCCGGTTGCGATGCCGCCGCCGCAA
>JADZBF010000221.1 GCA_020852215.1 Lysobacter sp.
TCGCCCTTGCCGCTGAGTGCGAGCGACACTTTGCCGTTGGTCATCGCCTGCGCCGAGGCCGATTTCGCCGTGCCGGCATGCGCTTCTGCGGTGGCGTAGCTGCCCAGCACATCGCGGATGTCGCCGACGTTGGCGAACTCGCCGAAGCCGTTGCGGATGCGGGTCTTACCGAAGGTGACGCCGCCGCCTTTCGCGGCGACTTTCACCGAAAGCGACTGGCCGTTGCTGCAGCGGACGGTACCGGTACCGGATGAGGTCTTATAAAACGCCGACCAGCCGGCCATATCGAAATTCATTTTGCAGGTCAGATCGCCGGCCTGTGCGGCGGGCACGGATGCGAGCATCCACAGCGGCACGAGCGCGGCGGCGAGCAGTGTGCGAGACATGGCGGACATGACGATCTCCACGGAGAGAGCCCGATCGGGCGGTGCGCGGAGCCTACTCCGGGGCGCATGAAGGGTTCGCCAACGCACGGGATAGCCGGCCCGGCCGTACAATCGTCGTCTCGCGACCACGCCCGCCCCGGCCTCATGCCTTATGGATACCTCCACCGCTCACGCCGCGTTGTCCCTGACCGAGATCGAAGCGCGCATTCTCGGCAGTCTGGTCGAGAAAGCCGCGACCACGCCCGATGTCTACCCGCTCACGCTCAACAACATCGCGCTGGCCTGCAACCAGAAGACCTCGCGCGAACCGGCGATGAACCTCAGCGTCGGCGACATCGGGCATGCCCTGCGTCAACTCGAACCGCGCGGTTTGGCTAAATCCGAATACGGCGCCCGCGCCGAACGTTATTACCACCGCCTCGATCGCGTACTCGATTTGACGCCCGCGCAAACCGCGCTGCTCGCGCTGTTGATGCTGCGCGGCCCGCAAACGCTCAACGAATTACTCGTCCGCAGCGAACGCCTGCACCGCTTCGGCGGCGTCGACGACGTGCGCCATGCGCTCGAACGCATGGCCGAGCGCGAGCCGCCGCTGGTGCGCCGCATTCCGCGCGGCTCGGGCCAACGCGAAGATCGCTACGCGCATCTGCTCTGCGGCGAACCGGAGATACCGGAGCGCAGCGGCGGACGCGATGATCGCGACGACGCACCCGAACCGCGCGCCGATGCGCTGCAAGCGCTGATCGAACGCATCGATGCGTTGGAAGCGCGCATCGCGGCATTGGAAGCGCGCGAAGACGACGCAAGCGGTCGATGAATCGGGCGTTTGCGATTCGTTTTCTCGATTCATTGAGCGCGCTCGCATTCGACCGTTCGTCGCAAGAACGAAAAGAAATCGTATACGACTGTCCGTCCCTCGGATGATGCCGCGTTAGCTGGTATGCAGGCGAAATCGCCGCAGTTTCCGGCAATACCGCGAAAAAAGGAGGGATATTATGCCGAACGCCATCGTTCGCTGAACGCGCTGTCACAAGGCGTATCTTTCAAAGACAGGTCGTTCGAAAACACCGCTTCGGAAGCGCGCTTTTCGAAACCGTAACGTTTCGATGCAATGCCTTTCGAAGCTGCGCCTTTCGGCATCGTGCCTTTCGACATCGCGCACTTCGACATCGCGCCTTTCGACATCAGGCATTTCCACATCGTGCGGCAGGCGCGCAGGCGCGCCCGCCATCGTCATTCGATTCTCACGTAATCGCCGCATCGCTCGCGGCACGGGCGTGTGCGTCCGCAACGCACCCAGCGTCAGCTTCTAGCGCACACTTTTCCCCATTAGAACGCCGCGCGAGCGTAGGCGTCGAGGCGATGTGTCGCCCGAAAAACGCGATGCCATCGTTCGGGCCGTTCTTGCTCGCATCGGTAGCGCTCGCGTCGTTCCCGCTCGCTTGCTTCCCGCCCTCTTAGTTTCCGCCCTCTCCGTTCCTACTCGCTTCCTTCCTGCTCGCTGCATTCCAGAATGCATCGTCATTCCACTTCAAGGACATCCCCATGAGCCGTTATCGATTCAAAGGCCGCCTCTGCGGTTTACTGTGCAAAGAATGCTCCGAACCGTTGTCGGGCGCCATTCTGCGCTTGTATCGCCCCGCGCAATCGACCGACCTGATCGCGCAGGCCGTCGCGCAGCCCAAGGGCACGCTCGCGTTGCTCGACGACGACGCGATCGCCGAAAAATCGAAGCGTTTCCTCGCGGAGGCGACGCTCGATGCCGACGGTCGTTTCGACATCGCGCTCGGCGACAACGATAAATACGACGGCGGCGCGTTCGAAATCGACGTGTATTGCGGCACCGTGCCGCACCAGAAAATCCCGCGCACACCGCCGGAACCGCGCCAATTCGCGCTCACCACGTTGCAACCGCAGTGGCGCGAACGCGAGGAAGGCCTGGTCGCAGCCTGGGATTACTGCATCCCGTTCCGCTGGTGGTGCTGGTTCCGTAGTCTGTTCGGCGCTTGGACCATCTGCGGCCGGGTCATGGTTTGCGACAAGCAGATTCCGGTGTCGGGCGCGACCGTTTCGGCGTTCGACGCCGACTGGCTCGCCGACGATGCGCTGGGCAGCGCGGTCACCGACGGCAGCGGACATTTCCGCATCGACTACAACGCCGTCGATTTCAAACGCACGCCGTTCTCGCCGTCGATCAACATCGAATGGACCGGCGGTCCCGATCTGTATTTCAAGATCGAAAGCGGCGGCACCGCCTTGCTGGACGAAACGCAGTCGCGCGGACGCCAATCCGACCGCGAGAACGCCGGCCCCTGCTTCTGCGTCTCGCTGTGCGTGGACGTCGATGTGCAACCGCCTTACGACAACCCGCTGTTCACGCATGTCGGCGATTTCCATATCTACGGCGACATCGCCAACGCCACCGGCTTGACCAACAGCGCCGTACTCGGCCACGGCGGCCCGGGCTTCGGCTTCTTCGGCGCGTTGAAACTGCGCGGCTTCTGCCCGAAGACCATCGGCGGAAAACCCGCGCGCTATCGTTTCCTGCACGAAGATCTCGCCGCGCCGGGTTTGCAACCGATCGTCGGCGCGCTGCTCTACCCGGTGCTGGTGGGCGCTCGTTTGATGCAGTGGGACCTCAACGGCACCGGCCTGTCCTGGACGTTCCAATCGATTTACGTACAAGGCGCGGGCGCGACGCCCGGTTTGCCGACGCCGCCCGCGGTACCGCCCGGAACGCCGTGGGGCGCGCCACCGTCGCATGTCATCGTGCCGGACGCCAGCGGTTGGATCGAAGTCGATCCGAACGGGCTCGACGACGGTTTCTACGGTTCGCTGATCCGTTTCAACACCACCGCGGCGATTCCCGCGGCGGACGCACCGGGCAACGGCGCGGGCAACGCCGTCGCCGATCCGAAGAACGGCGTCGATCTGCGTATCGTCTTCGAAGCGCAAGCGACGGACGGGACCGGAGGGTTCAGCAACGCGCTCGGTCGCATCCACGTCAACAACTGGGGCGAAGTGAATTTGCTGGATCTGCAGGAATTCACCGGCGGCAGCTCGCCCTGCTCGAAAATCACCAACGCGATCAATATCGAATACACCATCGATCACGAACTGCTGCGCAGTTGGGGTCTCGCGCTTTCGACCAACGCATCGCCCGCACCGGCCTTCCCGGTGCTGCCCTCGGGCAACGCACCGCGCGGCGGCAACGGTACCCAGAACGTGCCGACGATCGGTTGGCCGAGCTGCGCGTATCGCGTGAGCCTGACCACATTGCTGCGCCTCACCGATGGCGAAAACGACGATTCCGGGCGGACGATCGAGAAGATTTTCTGCATTTGAACCGCGGTCGTTCGGATCGTAGCGTTAACACGGGCCGCCGTCGCACGACGGCGGCCCGTGTTCCGTTTCGAAGCGAGTCGGGGCGAGGCGAGGCGAAACTACCTCGCCTCGATTTCATATTCGCCCGACATCAGGCCGCGAAGTGCGAGGTATGATGCGGCCGCGCCGCGAACGCGGCCATCGCCTCTTTCCCGGAAACGAGACCTTCGCATGCTCACTTCACTTCGTACCACTTCGCTCCGTACCGCCTCGCTTCGTATCGCTACGCTCTCGCTGCTCGCCTTCTGTTCCATCGGCGCATTCGCTCAGGACGCCGCGCCGCAACCCGCCGCCGCGTCGACGGCCGAAGCCGGCAACGGCACCCTGATCATCGACGTCAAACCGTTCAACAGCGAAAAGGATTTGCCGAAGAAAGTCGTCAAGCAACTCAAGAGCGGCATGATCGAGTGGGGCATTCGCGACCGGCAACTCGTGTTCACCCTGGTGAACAAGCGCTTTCTCGATTTCCCGGTCAACCACACGACCCGCTACGGTTCGACCGAACAACTGTCCCTGCCCGCAGGCGAGTACAAAATCACCGGCGTCGGCATCGAAATGTCCACGGGTTTCAGCGTGGATAAAATCCTGGAGCGCGGCGCGTTCTTCAACGACGACATCGTGATCTTCAAGATCGAGCCGGGCAAAACCACCACGCTCAACATCAACCCGATGATCAAGATCGACCGCACGTTCGCGGTGAACTTCTGGATCCCGTCGTTGATGACCAGCGTGAGCGATGGCGCGACGGCAACGCCGGAAGTGGCGCTGAACGATCGCAACGACACATCGATCCCGTGGCCGCAGTACACCGGCCCGCTGAAATTCATCGCGAAGTAAACCCCGACGTCGTGTCGACTAGAAGACGAGGGCCGCATCGCGGCCCTCGTCGTATCCGGCCCGCGCTCAGTCCTTGCCGAACGACAACTTCCCGCTCACGGCATCCACGCGCACGGTATCGCCGTTGCCGTACTCGCCGCCGAGAATCTTCTGCGCCAGCGGGTTTTCGAGCTGCTGCTGGATCGCGCGCTTGAGCGGGCGCGCGCCGTAGACCGGATCGAAGCCGATGTTGCCGAGGAAATCGAAGGCTTTCTCGCTCATCGCCAGTTTGATGCCGCGTTCGCCCAAACGCTTCTCCAACCCGCGCAACTGGATCTTCGCGATTTCGCGGATTTGCGCCTTGTCCAGCGGATGGAACACGACGATGTCGTCGAGGCGGTTGATGAACTCCGGGCGGAAGTGCGACTGCACGACCTCCAGCACCGCCGACTTCATGCCGGCGTAGTCGTTGCGCGCCGCGAACTCCTGGATCAGCTGCGAACCGAGGTTGCTGGTCATCACGATGACTGTGTTGCGGAAGTCGACGGTGCGGCCCTGGCCGTCGGTCAGGCGGCCATCGTCGAGCACCTGCAGCAGCACGTTGAACACGTCATGGTGCGCCTTCTCGACCTCGTCGAGCAGGATCACCGAATACGGACGCCGCCGCACCGCCTCGGTCA
>JADZBF010000222.1 GCA_020852215.1 Lysobacter sp.
CTACGAGGCCACGGTCAACGGCACGAAAGGCGAAGGCGTGACCCGCACCGCGACCTGCTACGACGCGAACGGCAACGCGATGTCCTGCAAGCCCTGAATGGGTGGTGCCGCGGCGGCGGCGGAGGTGAACCCTTCGTCGTCGTCGCGGCCTTTTTTGTCTGGGCGCCCCGCAGCACGGCGCGCGCCTCGATCCCAGGCGAACTCGTCATCGCGCATTCGAACGCGAAAAATCCTGAACGCCGATCCTGCGCCCCATCAAATCCCGCGCCGCGTTCGCCGCCTATAATCGCGGTCATGCGTCGCATGCTCCGTTCCCGGTCGTTCGCCCACATCGCCGTCTTGGCGATGTTGTTGCTGAGCTTGCTGCCGGCCGCCGGGCGTCTCTACCGAGCCTCGCCGAACGCCGAGAGCGGCGCCATGCAGGCCGCATTGGTCTCCCCGAACGGCTTCGGCGCCATCTGTTCGGCCCGCGGGCTGGCCTACGACGCCGCCCTCGCCGCACGCGAAGCGGCGATGTTCGGTTCAGTCGACGGTATTGCCGGCGCCGACGACGGAACCGCAGGCGATCGTCGCGACGACGGTACGCCCTCGCCTCACGCCGACGACGATTGCGATTACTGCGCGCTCGCCGCTTCGACCGCGCTCGCCACCAGCTTCGCGTTCCTGCCGCACTCAAGACCCGCGGATGCGCTCGTTCCGCGCATCGGCCACGACGGCGCAACGTCGTCTTCCGGCCACGGCCTCGGCGCCCGCGGGCCGCCGCCCGTCTGACCCCGGTACCTCGCGCGCCGCCCGCGCGAGGCCGCCGCGCGCTTCATCGCTTCCGACGCGTCCTGCGACGACCTCCGTCGCGCGACGCGTATCAAACCGTTCGACGTATTCGCCTGATCGCTCCATGCCCCACACAGGACGTGCGCGCGCAGGGCGTGCGCGAATACGACACCGGTCGCCTTCTTCGCATCGCCCTCCACGAGGCACACACGATGGAAGCCTTCTTTTTCTTCGCGCTGTTCTGGCTGATCGGCTGGGCCGTGTTCCTGCTGTCGGCGCTGGCCGAACGCGACGGCCGCCGCATCCACTCCCACACCCTGCTCGACGACATCGAGATCGAACTATGACTACCGTGTATTCCAATTCCGCACGCACCGCCCTCCGCGCCCGCTTCGGCATCGCCGCTGTCGTCGCCGCGTCGCTCGCCATCTCCGCGGCATTCTCCGCCGCGACCTTCGCCGCCGGCCCCAAGGCGAAAGCCAAGCCCACGCTCGCCATCGAAAACGCTTGGACGCGCGCCACGCCGCCGAAAGCGCCGGTGGCCGGCGGGTTCCTCGCCGTGCGCAACGACGACGCGCGCGCCGACCGCCTGCTGTCGGCGACCAGTCCCGATGCCGAGCGCGTCGAAATCCACGAGATGAGCATGACCGACGGCGTGATGCGCATGCGCAAGCTCGACGACGGACTCGAAATTCCGGCGAAGACCAGCACGCAGCTCAAACCCGGCGGCTATCACCTGATGTTCATCGGCCCGAAGCATCCCTTCGTGCGCGGCGAAACCGTCACCGCGATGCTGCGCTTCGAACGCGCCGGCACGCGCGAGGTGAAGCTCGAAGTTCGCGAGATGGGCAGCCGATAACGTCCGCCGATGATCGCATCGACCGGCCGCACATTCCCCTCGTCCGCGCCAAATCCGGCAAAGCAGCACTTTTTGGCCGCTTGCTCTATCGGCCGCTTGCGCCGTTGACCGCCTGCGCCGTGGGCGCGATCATGCCCGCGACGCTTACAGGAGAGCGCACGATGAACGAGCTGTTGACCACGCAGGATCGCGACCATCTGCGACTGCTGACGATTTTCCATTACGTCTTCGCCGGCTTGGGCATTTGCGGCCTGAGCTTCGTCGCGCTGCACTACACGTTCTTGAACACGATGATGGCGATGGAGCACGCCAAGGGCGGGCACAACCCGCCGCCGGAAGCGTTCATGGATATCTTCATCTGGATCTACGTCGTGATGGCCGCGGTGTGCTTGATCGGCATGATCTTGAACGTGATGTCGGCGCGCTTTCTGAAAGCACGGCGCCATCGCACCTTTTGCATGGTCGTCGCCGGCTTGAACGTGCTGCAGGTGCCGTTCGGTACGCTGCTCGGCGTATTCACGCTGCTGGTGCTGGCGCGGGACAGCGTGCGGCAGACGTTCGAGGGAACGGCGACCGTATCCTCCGGCTGACCCGCATCGCCAGCCATTGCCGTAGGAGCGCCGGAAGGCGCGACACATGGATGTTCGGCGATGCGGTCGCGCCTTCCGGCGCTCCTACATGCCCCCACAGAATCGTTATTGCTGCCGTAGCGCTTCGATCGGATCGAGTTTCGCCGCTTTGCTCGCGGGGTAATAGCCGAAGAACAAGCCGGTGGCGATGGAGAAACCGGCCGCGAGGCCGATCACTTTTCCGTTGAGCGCGACCGGCAGCGAACCGAACTTGCTCACCAACAGCGCGCCGACGATGCCGAGCGCGATGCCGATCACGCCGCCGATCAACGAAATCAGCATCGCTTCGGCGAGGAATTGACGACGGATGTCGCGCGGGCCGGCGCCGACCGCCATGCGCAGGCCGATTTCGCGAATGCGCTCGGTCACCGACACCAGCATGATGTTCATGATGCCGATGCCGCCGACGATCAGGGAAATGCCGGCGACCGCCCCGAGCAACAGCGACATCAGTTTGGTGGTTTGGGTGCGCGCGCTGACGATTTCGGCCAGATTGCGTACGCTGAAATCGTCGTCTCCGCCCGGTTGGATTTTGTGTCGTTGCCGCAGCAGCGCTTCGATTTCCGCCTGCGTCGCCGACAGCGCGTCGGGATCGGCCACGCCGACCGAAATCTGCTGCACAGCGCCCGGCGGCAGCGCCGCGCTGCTGGCCATGCGCCGACGCGCGGTCTGCAGCGGCAACACCGCGATATCGTCCTGATCCTGGCCGAAGCCGCCCTGCCCTTTCGATTTGAGAATGCCGATCACCACGAACGGCACGCGGCCGATGCGGATGCTTTCGCCGATACCGCGTTCGTCGCCGAACAGTTCGCGACGCACGGTTTCGCCGATCAGCACCGATTTCGCGCCGCTGCTGTAATCGCGCGCGTCGAAGGTGTCGCCTTCGCCCAACTCCCAGCCGTTGATCTCGAACCATTCCGGTTCGACGCCCTGCCAGGAGGTCTGCCAATTGTTCTCGGCGTAGATCACTTGCGAACTGCCGCGCAGCACGCCGGCGATGTACTGCACACCGGGCACTTCGCGGCGAATGGCTTCGGCGTCCTGCTGCGTGAGCGTGAAGAAATTGCCGCTGGAGACGCGCACGCCGCCGAAACCGCGCGCGCCGCCGGGATTGATATCGAGCCGCTGCGAACCGAGGCCGGAGACGAGTTTGTCGATCTCGCGCTGCGTGCCCTGCCCCACCGACACCATCACGATCACCGCCGCGATGCCGATGATGACGCCGAGCGAGGTCAAGGCGCTGCGCAGCCAATTGCCGCGCAGCGCGAACGCCGCGGTGCGCAGCACTTCGCCGATGCTCATGCCGCGGACATTACCGCCGCTCACGCGCGCGTCTCCGCGCCGCTCGTCTCCGCACGGCTCGTATCTGCACTCATCTCCGCGTCATCGACGGGCGCGCGATGCGCGCTCAGCGTGTCGGTATGCAAACGCCCGTCGCGCATCAC
>JADZBF010000223.1 GCA_020852215.1 Lysobacter sp.
CGCGACGAGGCCGACGAGGCCGTGCGCGGAAAGCAGAATGCGGTAGATCGTGTCCATGTCGGGCTCCGGAAAGGGTGAGTACAGTCTCCGGCGATCCCGCGTCGCGGCCCACCTGCCTCTCGTCACCCGCAGGGGGTGAGAAAAGTCACCTTTCGCTCGCGAAGCCTTTCGCCGCGCACGCGACGCTGCCATGCTGGCCCCATGAACAACGCCGACGGTCTGCCGCCGCCGCATTTGCAATCGCACGCAGGCACGCTGCGCCAGCGCATCTTCACGCCTCTGAACATCGCCGCCTACGTCACCTGGGTGGCGGTCGTCAGCGCTGTGGTCGATCGCGCGCGACTGCGGGCCGGTGCGCCGACCGAATGGATCGGCGCGCTCGCGCTGCTGGCGATGTTGGCGCTGTTCGTGCGCTGCGCCACGCGCACGCCGCAGTCCGACGCGCGCGGCGTGCCGCTGATGATCGTGCTGCAGGGCGCGTTGGTCGTGCTGGCCGAGTCCTTGCTGCATGGCGGGCAAACCGCGGTGTTGCTGATCATCGTCGCCAGTCAACTCGTGCTGGCGCTGCCGATGCGCACCGCCATCGCGTATTTGGTCGTGGCGAACGCCGCCATCGCCTGGCTGTGGATCGAGCGCAGCGGCCAGATCGGTGCGACCTTGCAGTGGATGGTGCCGGTGATCGGTTTCCAAGCGTTCGCGGCCTTGACCGGGCATTTCGCC
The DNA here is from genome assembly GCA_020852215.1 of Lysobacter sp. GTDB lineage: Bacteria > Pseudomonadota > Gammaproteobacteria > Xanthomonadales > Xanthomonadaceae > Lysobacter_I. The sequence goes on from JADZBF010000223.1 coordinate 721, forward strand.
GGCAGCAGCGAACGCGCGCGCGCGCATCTGGCGCAGGTCAACGCCGAATTGTTGGCGACGCGCCGGTTGCTGGAAGAATCCGCGCGCGCTGGCGAACGCCTCAAACTCTCGCGCGAATTGCACGACGTGGCCGGGCACAGCCTGACCGCGCTCAAACTCAATCTCGCTCGCCTGGCGCGCGACCCGGCTTTGGCCGATCGCGAAGAAATCCGCACGTCCACCGCTTTGGCGGACGATTTATTGGCGCAGATCCGGCAAGTGGTCGGCGCCCTGCGCGCGCACGACGGCGTCGATCTGCGCGCCGCCTTCGAAGCCTTGGCGCGACCGATGCCGGGCGTACGCATCGGCATCGATATCGAAGACGGCCTGCGCGTCGACGACATCGATCAGGCCGAGACGCTGCTGCGCTGCGCGCAGGAAGCGATCACCAATGCGTTGCGTCATGGACGGGCGGGTCGCATCGATCTGCGCCTGCGCCGCGACACCGACGGATTGACGATGACCGTCGAGAACGACGGCCTCGCCCCGGCGACCCTCGCACCCGGCAACGGCCTTATTGGCATGCGCGAACGGGTGACCGCGCTCGGCGGCGAGTTGGCATTGACGCCGACCCCGCCGCGCGGCGTTCGTCTGTACGTGCGCTTGCCGGAGCGCGCGCCATGACCGCGACCGCGCCGCGCGCCCTGCGCATCGCGCTGTGCGACGATCAAGCGCTCGTCCTGCGCGGACTTTCGAGCCTGTTGGCGGACCTGGGTTTCGACATCGCGCTGGAAAGCCCCGACGCCGAACGCCTGCTCGCGGCCCTGCAGCAGCGGCCCGTCGATCTGATCGTCAGCGACATCCGTATGCCCGGTTTGGGCGGCATCGGTCTGCTGCGCACGCTGCGCGAACGCGGCGACGCCACCCCGGTGATCCTGCTGACCACGTTCGACGATCCGGACCTGATGATCCGCGCGGTGGACGCCGGTGCCCAGGGCTTCCTGCTCAAAGACGCCTCGCCCGAGGACTTGAAGGCCGCGATCCTGCGCGTCGCCGCGGGCGAAACCCTGCTGCAGCCGGTCAGCCTGGGGCCGGTGCGCGCGGGCTGGAGCGCCGGCTTGAACGCACCGTTGAGCGCGCCCGACGCGGAGACCAGCGGACCGCGCCTGACCGAACGCGAACGCTCGATCCTGCGCCTCGTCGCCGGCGGCTATTCCAACAAGGAAATCGCGCGCAGCCTGCATTTGTCCGAAGGCCCGGTCAAAAACTACGTCTCCGAGCTGTTGGTCAAGCTGGACTGCCGCGACCGCACCCACGCGGTGCTGAAGGCGATCACGCTGCGGTTGCTGTAGCGCCTGTCCGAGCCGCCGGCGCGCCGCCTGCGCGCAGCACCGACCCATAAACCGCGCCGAGCGACCTCCGGCTCGGCCCGGCGCCCTCCCGACAAGCGCCGCTGCCGCAGACCCGACGAGCGGTTTGCGGCACCGCAACATGAGTCGCATAATCGGCGCCTCGGCCACTGCCGACCCGGCCCAGCGCGGGGGAATGCGCCAACGGCCGCCCACTTCCAGCACGGAGTCCGTCATGTCCGATATCGTCATCGTCGGTGCCAAACGCACTGCCATCGGTTCTTTCCTCGGCCAATTCACCGGTGTGCCCACGCCGACGCTCGGCGCCGCGGCGATGTCCAGCGCGCTGGAACAGGCGGGCGTCGCCCCGGACCAGGTCGACGAAGTGATCATGGGCTGCGTGCTGCCCGCCGGCCTCGGTCAGGCGCCCGCGCGCCAAGCCGCCCTGGCCGCGAAGATTCCGACCTCCGCCGGCTGCACCACCATCAATAAGGTCTGCGGCTCGGGCATGAAGGCGATCATGTTCGCCCACGACCTGATCAAGGCCGGCTCCGCCACGGTCGTCGTCGCCGGCGGCATGGAATCGATGACCAATGCGCCGCATCTGCTCAACGGCTCGCGCACCGGCATCCGCTACGGCAGCGGCGAATTGCTGGACCACATGGCCTGGGACGGCTTGACCAACCCGTACGACAAGCAGGCCATGGGCGTGTTCGGCGACGCCACCTGCGCCAAGTACGGCTTCAGCCGCGCCGACGCCGACGCGTTTTCGGCCGAAAGCGCCGCCCGTGCGCAGAAGGCCATCGCCGACGGCGCCTTCAAGTCCGAAATCGCCCCGGTGACGGTGGTGACGCGCAAGGGCGAGACGGTCGTCGACACCGACGAGGAGCCGGGCAAGATCGATGTCTCGAAGATCCCGACCCTCCGCGCCGCGTTCGGCAAAGACGGCGTGCTCACCGCCGCGTCGTCCTCGAAAATTTCCGACGGCGCCGCCGCCACGGTCGTGATGTCGGCCGACGAAGCCGCTCGTCGCGGTCTCGCGCCGCTCGCGCGCATCGTCGCGCACGCCACGCATGCGCAAGCGCCGGAATGGTTCACCACCGCGCCGGTGAACGCGATCGAAAACGTGTTGAAGAAAGCGGGCTGGAGCGTCGAAAACGTCGATCTTTTCGAGGTGAACGAAGCGTTCGCCGTGGTCGCGATGGCGCCGATGAAAGACCTCGGCATTCCGCACGCGAAGCTCAACGTCAATGGCGGCGCGTGCGCGCTCGGTCATCCGATCGGCGCCAGCGGCGCACGCCTGGTGGTGACGTTGATCGCGGCGTTGCGCGCGACCGGCGGCAAGCGCGGCGTGGCCTCGCTGTGCATCGGCGGCGGCGAAGCGACGGCGATCGCGATCGAGTTGATCTAAGGGATTCGGACGGCCGGAGCCGGAGGCTTCCGGCCCGGGCAAACCCTCGGAGAGGCCAATAACCACCCCTCCAAAAGGTTTGAATACGTAAAAAGAAAAAAAAACCGGACACACCCGCTTGACACCGGCTCACGGCTTGTCATGATGTCGCCGTGCGCCGACCCCGGCGCCGGTTCCCCAGGCCTGACACCCTTAGAACCCGAGATCTCCGCCATGACCATGAACAAACTGCTGATCGCCGCCGCTCTGGGCCTCGCCCTGGCCGCTTGCACCGACAAGAAGGCCGAAGACCCGGCCGCCGAAGCCGCTGCCGCTGGCGAAGCCGCCGCTCCGGCCGATGCCGCTACCGCGACCGATACCGCCGCGCCTGCGACCGATGCCGCCACGCCTGCTGCCGACGCCGCCGATGCCGCTGCCGACGCCGCCAAAGCCGCTGCGGACGCCGCCGCCGCTGCGAATGCTGCGGGCGCCGACACCGCCGCTGCTGCGGATGCCGCCGCCGACGCCGCCGAAGCGGCTGCGAATGCCGCCGACGCCGCAGCCGAAAAGAAGTAATCGCTTCGGGCGCGTTCAGGAAAATGAAAATTACCTGAATCCGCTGCTAGAATGATGGGACTCCCGGTTCGCCGGTAGTCCTTATCGTGGTGCGGTCCCTAGCACCGCTGTACCAGGTACGGAAACGTACCGCACGCTGTCAGTGAACGAATCATGCCGGCTCACGCCGGACTGCCCCGCGCACTGGCGTTGCCTGACCCCTTTGTAACCTCAGACAACTCCTTCGGAGAGAACATGAACAAGAAGCTTTACGTCCTCCTGGCCGCCGGCGTCCTCGCTCTGTCGGCCTGCAAGAAAGAAGAAACCGCCGAAGCCACCGACGCTGCTGCTGACGCCGCTGCCGCCGCTGGCGACGCCGCTGCCGCTGCCGGCGACGCCGCTGCCGCCGCTGGCGACGCCGCTGCCGCTGGCGCCGACGCCGCTGCCGCTGCGACGACCGACGCCGCTGCCGACGCCGCCGCTGCTGCGACCGACGCCGCTGCGACCGCCGCTGCCGGTGCCGCCGACGCTGCTGCCGCTGGCGCCGAGAAGATGGAAGCCGCTGCTGAAAAGATGGAAGCCGTTGCCGAAGAAGCCAAGAAGTAATTCTTCGCTTCGCGAGATGCTCTACGGAAAGACCCGCTTCGGCGGGTCTTTCTTTTTGCGCGTCCGCAAAAGTCCCATCCAACCACGCCGTCCGACCTACCGTCCGGCCTCCTCGTCCCGGCGCATGCGGCCTAGAGGTCGCTTGAATCGACGTGCTTTCCTCGAAATCGGCCCGTAACCCGCTCCGGCGATACGCACTTGGGAGCGATCGAAGCGTTTCGATCCGGCCGGCTTTCGTCTCGACGCGCCCGCGGCCTCCATGCGAAAGCGATGCGCGACGCCCGCGCTCACCTCCTTCGCATCGCCGAGAACCGCGCGCACGCATTCGGCCGCAGCGACGCAACGGGTATCCTTGCGCATCGTTTCGTCGAGACCCGCCCCGCCATGCCCGCGCTCAGCACTCGCCTCGATCCGCAATCCCAAGAATTCCGGGACAACGCGACCTATCACCGTGCCCTCGTCGCCGAACTCGATACCCGTCTCGCGCGCGCCGCGCAGGGCGGCGGCGACAAGGCCCGCGCCAAACACACCGAACGCGGCAAATTGCTGGCGCGCGAGCGGATCGACGCTCTGCTCGACCCGGGCTCGCCCTTCCTCGAAGTTGCGCCGCTCGCCGCCGAAGGCATGTACGACGATGCCGCGCCCGCGGCCGGCATGGTCTGCGGCATCGGCCGGGTGATGGGCATCGAGGCGATGATCGTGGCCAACGACGCCACGGTGAAGGGCGGCACATATTTCCCGATGACCGTGAAGAAGCATCTGCGCGCGCAGGAGATCGCACGCGAGAACAAATTGCCGTGCATTTATCTGGTCGACTCCGGCGGCGCGTTCCTGCCGCTTCAGGACGAGGTGTTTCCGGACAAGGAACACTTCGGCCGGATTTTCTACAACCAGGCGCGCATGAGCGCCGAAAACATCCCGCAGATCGCGGTGGTGATGGGCTCGTGCACCGCCGGCGGCGCCTATGTGCCGGCGATGAGCGACGAAAGCGTGATCGTGAAGGAACAAGGCACGATCTTTCTCGGCGGCCCGCCGTTGGTCAAAGCCGCGACCGGCGAAGTGGTGGACGCCGAAGCCCTCGGCGGCGCCGATGTGCACACCAGCGTCTCCGGCGTGGCCGATCATTTCGCCGAAGACGACCGCCATGCGCTGCAGATCGCGCGCAATCTCGTCGGCAATCTCAATCGCCGCAAGACGCTGCCGGTCGCGGTGCGCGCGAGCGCCGAACCGCTGTACCCCGCCGAAGAACTGTACGGCATCGTGCCGAAAGACACGCGCCGCCCGTTCGACATTCGCGAAGTGATCGCGCGCATCGTCGACGGCAGCGATTTCGACGAGTTCAAAGCGCGCTACGCGAAAACGCTGGTCACCGGCTTCGCCCATCTGCACGGCTATCCGGTGGGCATCGTCGCCAACAACGGCATTCTGTTCGCCGAAAGCGCCCTCAAGGGCGCGCACTTCATCGAACTGTGCAACCAGCGCGGTATTCCGCTGGTGTTCCTGCAGAACATCACCGGCTTCATGGTCGGCAGGAAATACGAAAACGCGGGCATCGCGAAAGATGGCGCGAAGATGGTCAC